>JBAXBD010000032.1:0-19470 GCA_037142165.1 Schlesneria sp.
GTGGTGGTGGCGGTGGTCGATACTAAGCCATACCTGAATCTGACATAGAAAACGAAAAACGCCTTCCGTCCCGACCGGAGGGCGTTTTTCACTTCCGAGAAGTCGCTTGGTTTCTTGTGAAATGTCGGTGCCACAATCGCGGCGATCCTTCCCCAATTGATTGGGTTGTCTGCAGCGGATTGCCCGGTGAACGCTCGTTTCTTGCCACTTTTGGGACAGATGCGAAAAAATGGTGAAGGACAGTGAATCGCCCTTCCCGTCTTTTAAGTTGATTGCTAGAATCAAGAATCGTTTAAGGATGAATGAAAAGTTCTGCATGAATGCAGAAGAAAGTACGCTGACGCCTGCGTTGTTGCAGGTTTCACCCGATGTGGCACCTTCGAGTTGGCTATCTTCGATTTGAAGAGGGAAGTTCGTCGTACTATTACGATTTGATCGCGATTTAACGACGGAATTTAAGGACTCGCTCATGCTCCGGGAATGCACGATTCGCTCAGTTCGCTAAGGTTCATTGCAGCGGCCTCTCTGTGATGAACCTTATGACGTACTCTCATTTCTGAGCGTCTTACGAGGCCCTTTTTACTCGTTGTCTCTTTTGCTTTCCTTGATGCAGGTTCTTTCACGTGGACCTGAGCCGCTAGCTCAGGTTGTGTTGAACCTCTCATTTTCCTGATAGGTCTCGGTAGACCGTCTCCGAGATCGCCCTGTTTCCTGACTGCGTATCAATAGCATGACCATGAACCTCGAAAAAGTCCGCAACATCGGTATCTCGGCTCACATCGACTCGGGAAAAACCACTCTCACCGAGCGAATTCTGTTCTACTCCGGACGCATCCATGCGATCCATGAAGTAAAAGGGAAGGACAACGTCGGCGCGACGATGGACTTCATGGAACTGGAGCGAGAAAAAGGGATCACGATCACCGCTGCCGCCACTCAAGTGAAGTGGGATGTGATCGACCAGAACGATGCTCAAGCCCCGAAAGACCAATACACGGTCAACGTGATCGATACTCCAGGCCACGTCGACTTCACAGTGGAAGTCGAACGTTCGTTACGCGTTCTCGACGGTGCCATCCTTGTTCTTTGCTCGGTTGGTGGCGTTCAAAGTCAGTCTTTGACCGTCGACCGCCAGATGAAGCGATATAAGGTTCCTCGAATTGCGTTCATTAATAAGATGGACCGTACCGGAGCGAACCCGGACAAGGTCATCAAGATGATCGAAGAGAAGCTGCACGTCACTCCAGTGCCGCTGCAGATCCCCATGGGCCGCGAGCAGTCGTTCCAAGGCGTGATCGACCTCATCACCATGAAGGCGATGTTCTTCGATGGTGAAGACGGCGAAAATATTCGTCGCGAACCGATTCCGGAAGAGTTTAAGGAAAAGGCCGATGCGGCCCGTGCACATATGCTTGAACAACTTTCTCTCTACAGCGATCCACTGATGGAAATGCTGCTCGAAGAGAAAGTCCCGCCAGTCGATGAGATTCGTAAAATCATTCGTTCGGCGACGCTGGCTCAGCAGATTACGCCCGTCATGATGGGTTCTGCCTACAAGAATAAGGGTGTGCAAGAGATCCTCGATGCGGTCACCTATTACCTTCCGAGCCCGCTCGATCGTAAGATGACCGCGATTGATCAGATCAAGAAACCAAAATCCGAAGACGATACGAAAGATCCAAACTGGAATCGAGTCAACCTCGAATCAGATCCGAAGAAGCCTCTCGTTTGCATGGCGTTCAAGACCGTGGTCGAAGAGTACGGACAACTTACGTACACCCGTATCTACCAGGGCAAGATCGTCAAAGGTGACAGCTATATCAACACACGTACTGGCAAGAAAGTCCGATTCGGTCGACTCGTGCGTATGCACGCCAACGATCGTGAAGACGTTGATGTTGCAGAAGCCGGTGATATTGTCGCTCTGGTCGGTGTCGATTGCGCTTCGGGGGATACGTTCTGCGGTGATGGTGTGACCTATTCGCTGGAAAGTATCTTCGTTCCGGACGCGGTCATTCGATTGAGCATCGAACCGGCCAAGCGAGACGGTGCCGACAAGTTAAGTAAGGCACTGGAACGATTCCGCCGGGAAGATCCGACGTTCCGCGTGCTGACGGACGAAGAGACGGGCCAGACGCTGATCGCTGGGATGGGTCAGTTGCACCTGGACATCTACGTCGAGCGAATTAAGCGAGAGTATGGCGTCGAATGCATCATCGGTCAGCCACGTGTGGCTTACCGGGAAACCCCGACACGCGAAGTCGAGTTCAACTACAAGCACAAGAAGCAGACTGGTGGTTCGGGTCAGTACGGTCACGTCGTAGGCAAGCTGGTTCCACTGCCGGAAGACAGTGCAATCCCTTACGAATTCGTCAACGACGTCACCGGTGGACGTATTCCGAAGGAATACATCAAGCCGATTGACGAAGGTTTCCAACGAGCTTTGGTTAAAGGCCCGCTGTGTGAATGCGAAGTCGTGAACGTTCAGATGATCCTGCAAGACGGTAGTTACCACGACGTCGACTCGTCTGAAATGGCGTTCGGTATCTGTGCGTTCGACTGTATGCGAGAAACGCTGAAGAAGGCCGGAATCGGGCTGCTTGAACCGATCATGAAGCTGGAAGTAGAAGTTCCCGATGAATACCAGGGGAACGTCACGGGCCACATCTCCAGTAAGCGAGGTTTGGTCGGTGCCACGGAAACGAACATGGGCGTTGCAACGATCGTTGCGGAAGTCCCACTGGCCAGTATGTTCGACTACGCCAACGAACTTCGTTCGATGACGCAGGGTAAGGGAACATTCACCATGGAATTCGCCCGGTACTCGATGCTTCCTCGTGGTCTTCAGGACGAAGTCGTCGAAAAGCGAAAGAAAGACAAAGCCGATCGAGCCGCTATCAAGTAATTGATCGACCGAATTGGTTTTCATTGAATGGACGAGGCCCGGCTTGGCAACAAGCCGGGCTTTTTTCGTGGCCACTGATGTGTTTGTTCGAAAACAATCTGAAAGTGGTTTAAAGACCGCGTGGGACGATTCTCCTGCCGAGACGTTGAGTGAATGCGAGAACGGAACATAATTCACAAAGTTTTTTGATCGGCGGCGGCATTTAAATTCCGAGAAGGCGTTTTGCCCGCTCGATCCCCGTCCAAGTTAACGTCCATATGCCGTCCCTCCCTTTGGATGGATAAAGTAATCCGTCCGTTACCAAATCCTTTCGCCGATACCCGACGAACGCTCTCCAAACTGGACGCGGGTCACTGTCGCTTTTTCTATTCCGAACCCAATCGGGCAAGTTGAAACAATCCGCCATTACTTCGTAAACACTCCAATTGATGGATTTGTCAGTAGTCGAAATGCTGCCCCCCTTTTGAAAAATCAAAACAAGAAGTTCGCTCTTGACCTCCGCGTTTTTCGGAAATCCCGTATTGCTGTACTTTGGCATTTGCTTTCCCCGTACTTGTGTCATTGATGTATTCTCTTTTGAAGAAACCCATGATCTATGTGTCGTGTGCTACCCTAAAAATGCGCGATAGTTTTCTCGAGGATTGGCGTTTGAAGTGACGCTCGGATATTTATTGGAAAAAGTGCGCAACAATCCGATTCCAAGTCTCGTCACATCGTTGTAATCCTATTGGTTGAATTCCGTCACAAAACGGGAAATAATCCGAGCGAATCCAAATCTGGTCACATACTACGTGTCGCCTGCTGGATCAAATTGGTAAACGTGTTAAGCAATCTGAGTGAATCCACGCTGAAAACGGGGGTGAGACGAGTGCTGTATTGTTGTAAAATATTGCGGTAAAATGACTTGCGTTTTTAAGTGTCTTTTCTGATTAGACTCATCACGACCCGTAACCCAACTCCAATGCTCTTAGAGCGGGTCCATTCGAGTTTGGGGCAGAAGTCTTATAGGAATCAATGGATTTACGATAAACGCCAAAGGGCATGCGGTTAATCGCCTTGCTCCAAAGTTGCACCGACTGGTAACGAAGTTTTTCCACGGTCTTGTACAATGAATTTGGGCGACCGATTCAAACAAATCAGCATCAGAACGCTTCAAATTGCCTGCGAACAGTCCTAAACAAAACTCAGCTGTATGGCTGAAACTTTTTCAGAACAGTGTTTGTAAACCACGCAGGAATTTGGTCGGCCTTTATTTCGAGTGCCTGTCCGTCCGTGATCTCAGCAAGCCACGTTTGGTCTTGACTGTGGCCTGAATTATCAAAGATGAACGCCCGATTTGTATGACGAATAGCGTCGATCAACAAATCCAGCGAACGGGCGTAACGAGAAACGATCTTGTCTTCTGGCACCGAATGGCCACCTTGTTTCACACGATTCCGCACGCGAGAGATGTTAATCGACGGATCGTCGGTCGCAATGAAGTACAGATACGTACGGTAACCAAGTCCTTGGGCTTCTTTCAGGAGCGTTACCTTATCCGGCGATGACATCACTGTTTCAAACGTGAAGGACGTTCGCTGCTTCAGCAGTTGCCGTCTCAGGCAGTCGGTCGTCACAGAAGCAAAATATGAGTTCATCTCAATTCGCGAAAAATCGAGTATGCCGTTCGCAACGCTCAACTGTTCTGCTGATGACGAAAGATCTTGGGATTTAAGGAAGTCTGAATGACGGAAGAATACCAGAATGCTTTCGTCCAGGTTTGAGTTGCTCACGACACCAAAGTCTTCGAAATTGATTAACCCGTTATGTCGAATTTGGGATTCGATCTCATCGGGGTTTAAGTAAACTCCGAGAAGCTCCGGCGGCAGCAACGTTTTAAGCGTGCTTTTTCCGGAACCATTCGGGCCAGCAAACATTCGAAGCCGAGGAGGTGAAGTCTTCACTGGATTGTATATCTCTGACCCGGCTGAGATGGTGAGGGTGGTTCTATTTCCTTGAGCAGTTTGCGTTGCCCATCCGGAAAGATTTCGAAGATTTTTCCTTCTTCAGAGACCACGACACTCAGTCCAGCGACAACCGCCTGTTGGTATGCATTTAAGAACGCGGAACCAGACGCAGCCAGGAACGACAATTCCAATTGCTCGATGAGCGTTTCGTCGTGCGGGGGATTTTGGTTTTGCATTCCGGTCCTTTCAATTGCCAGTCTTCGCCTTTTACCATCATAACAGACGTAGCCGACCAGTGAAGAGCCTGACTCGAATGGCACAGGCAAAAGCAATTGAAGTGAATTCGTTTGACGGCGGATACTAGTTATCCTCGTTTTCTCTGTGTAAACCAGAAAGGCATTCAATGCTCACCAGCGAAATCTATGCTCCTGGAAGAATTCGACTGATCGAAGTGGCGGAGCCGACGTTGGCATCGTCGCCGCCGGATGGGATCTCGGGGCAGATCATTTTCCAACCCGAAACCACCTGCCTCTGCGGATCAGACTTACCTTACTTTAATCGATGGGATGAGTGGCCGATCGAACAGGGGCACTCGCTGCACGAGATGATCGGTACGGTCACGGCTACCAACGGAAGGAAATGGCGAGTTGGAGATCGAGTCCTTGCGGTGCCTGAAATGCAGCAAGGGCTTTCGGAACGATTTGTCCTTGATGAGAATCGGGCGATCACGATCGCAACAAATATCCCTGAGGAACAGGCTTTGATGGCTCAACCGCTGGGGACTGCCATCTTTGCTTTGAAAAAGCTTCCCAATATTCTGGATATGGACGTTGCCGTCGTTGGACAAGGACCGATGGGGCAACTGATGAATGCCTGCTTAAAAAACATGGGGGCACGTCAGGTCATAGGCATTGACCTGCTGGAAAGTCGACTCAAAACAAGTCCGAAGATGGGGGCAACCGCCACTGTGTGCAATACGACCAACGACCCCATCGCTTCCGTGAAGAAAATCCTGAACGGAAACTTGCCGGATATCGTCGTTGAATGTGTCGGTCACGCCGACCAGCAGTTCAATCTCTGTATCGATCTGTGTAAGCATGGGGGACGCCTACTTTTCTTCGGCGTTCCACCGCAAACGATCAATAACTTGCGCTGGCGAGATTTATTCTTCAAAAACGCAACGGTTCATACGTCGGTCAATCCAGATTTTCGCAGGGATTTCCCACTGGCGATGCAATGGATTTCGGAGGGACGGATTGTTGTTTCACCCATCATCACTCATCGGTTTCCGCTGGCAAAACTTCAAGAAGCCTTCGAACTATTTCGCGACCGAAAAGAGGGCGCAATCAAGGTGATTGTCAATTTCCCCGCCGCGATTGGCGGTTAGTCATCACCACGCAACACTGGTAACGACTTTTTGGGCAGGTTTGTCCTGTTACCTGGATTTGTCCCGAAGGGACAGCAGCAATTCGCCGGTGGTTGAGCGCTGCGATTCCACGGGATATCGTGTTCGAAAAGGTCTTTAATCCTGAAGGGATTCCAGAAAGCGAAATTTCGTGTCATTTCGAAGAATGCAACGCTGTCTGAACAACGCATGTGTCATCCTTCCAGGATGAAATTTCCAAAAATGAACCTGATCCGATGGTGTCGCTGACGCTCAACCACGGGCTAACAGCATTAGTCCTTCCAGGGCACAAAACAAATCCAGGAATTAATCACATGCCGCTCGTTGAACATCCCATCGGAAATTATCGCTTTCTTCCAGGGATCGCTCCTTATTCATGCGGGGTTGTTTCAAGCCCTGGATTCGAGATTGTTCATGTCACCTTCCAGAGACCCCTCCCCTATCGGTTGGGCTTTGAGCAAATTGAAAAAGCTCTTGCAGCCAACGATCGCCCAAAAGCAGCCTTGTGTGGGATAGAGCTACGGTCACCAAAACCTTATACCTTCGCCGGATTTGCTGCATTCAATGCTGAATACGCGGCGATTTTGAAGGATTGGGGGGTATTTGTTAACGGAGTGAATCCTGTTGCGCGGACGAATGTCGCGCCGGCTCTCTATCCTCCTACCGAGCCATTACTGTATGGATTTTCGTTTACGAACGCCTGCCCCGAGGGACTTCCATCCACGTTCGTCGTTGCGGGCGCCGGAGAGTTGCCCGAGGGAATCCTTGCGCGAGATGGAATCGTTGCCCTTGGCGATACGTCCGTTGAGGGACTGAAGATCAAATCCCAGTTCGTCATGGACCTGATGGAATCGCGGTTACGTGGCCTTGGCGTGGGTTGGCCAATGGTCAGCGTGGTTGATGTTTATACCGTTCATTCATTGACTTCGCTTTTGCCAGAGATCGTTCTTGGTCGTGTCGGCGCGGCCAGTATTCATGGAGTCAACTGGCACTACACTCGCCCCCCGATCGAAGAGATCGAGTACGAGATGGACATGCGAGGGGTCCGTACAGAGCTTCGTCTGGGGTGATACTGGAAGAAGACTGATGCTGATCACGCTGTTTCAGCCAGCTTTCCAAGTCGCCGCAAAATTAACATCTCCAATATGAACATCAATCCAACCAACGCCATACTCGTGATGCCGAATAGCGTGCATCGAGCCTTATCTCCCAAGCTGGATGTATAAACGGCGACAACGTAAAGCCAGCCCGCAGCGAAACAGATGGTCAGGGTCATGGGTGTCCCTTTCCAGCCAAAATACAGCGAGAGCAGAACGAGTAAATGAAAATATCCGAAAACGCTCAGAGCGACTGTTGCTGCTCCAATTAACAGTTCCATATAGCCCATCGTATGACGTTGAATGTGTTCGTGGAAAATCAACACCGACAGATGAAACGCAAACGGAGCGATGATTGTCGGTGCCAACCCCAACGCCCATCCACAACATTTGTCAAATGCCAATTCTTGAAGCGAGTGAGGCGTTTGAACCAGTGCCGACCATGTGCGATTCCGAACCTCGTCCTGAAATAACTTACTGGCAAACCATGTCCAATCGAGAATCCCAAACAGCAAACTAAAGATTGTCGACCAGGCGAGCGCGAACCCGACGATACCTCCGGGTCTATTAAAGGTCTGAAATGTTGTCAGCACGGCAAAGAAAATTGCGAATTGAACGACAATCCGAATGATGGTCCAAGGGGTTCCACCCGTTGCGAAAACGTATTCGCGCCAGACGATTGGTTTAGTCCACGGGCGGCGTGCGCGATGAGGCTTGAGCTTCAGGACCAGCGGGCGATCATCGCGAGACTCGGTTAATGCAAATCGATCAAACGCCATCCATGAAACGATCAGGCACAAAAGGCCGACGACCGCACTGAAGACAACGGCCAGACACCAGGGAGAATCTTGAAATCCCGATTCGGTGATCTCCAGCAACCGCATCGGCAGACTGATCGGCCAAAATGCTTGAAGTGCTTTCCATCCCCAAAGCGTTCCAAACGCCCACAAAAAGAAATATGGCAATGAATAAGCTGCGACAATGATGGCCGTCCACTGCGCTGCCTTTCCTCCGTTCGGCTGGACGACAGAGACGGTGATTCCGACCATGGCCAGCAGCCAAAGGTAAGCCGCCAGAGCGATGTACGCAGCGTAGACCTGTGCCCATGACACGCCACCAAGCGTGATTGCGACAATTGTAAAGGGGAACTGGATGGCGATCAGCAGCGCAGCGTCACAAAGAATGCCCATCGTCTTACCGAGGATGATCGCCAGTGGACTGATATCTGCCAGTCGCATCAGCCCTAGCGTCTCTTCTTCCTTCTCTTCGGTAATCGTTTGGGAGAATCCGAAAATCGCTGTCGCCGAAAGAAATAACGCCGTGATCATCAGTTGAGCCTGAAACAACGGCAGGCCCGAAGCATTACTCCAAGACAGGAAGCAGGCGTAACAAACGGCAAAGTAAAGCACGATCGACAGTCCGAAGCGGATGGCGTGTGATCCGCTTCGCCGCACATCATTTGTCAGAGACTGTTTCGTCAATTGCCAGATGCCGTACAACACAAGCAGATCCTCAGGCGAACGAAGAATGAAATGATCTTCAAAATGCGCTTATTGAAGCGGGAAGACAAGCAATCGGTGGTTCGATCAGCCTCGGGAGGGCGAAGCTCAGGCCTTGCGGCAAAGTAAGTGCGAATCAACGCAGTGGATCGGCCTGAGCTTTCAGCTCCGGTTGTGTTGCAGGGAGCGATCGTGACGTGATCTGCTCGCATACCGTCTCCCGTCCAAAACAAATTTGGTGCCGATACAATTTGTCGACGACATTGATATTCTTCTGGTCAAATCTGGCGGGGACGCCCATCATGTCCAGCCAGATTGGATGGGCTGCGGGAAGGGAAACGACAAAGGTAAAAAACGTGTTTTTGATTCTGCAAAGACTCGCTTTCGGTCTCGGTTCGCAAGACCAGAGGGCGACCCAATGAGCGTAAAAATCGATGCTCCCCCCGAAACAATCGGGGATCGGTTGCTATTTGCGCTGGTCCTGTTGTGGTCGTTTCTAGGAATGTGCTTTCCCCTGTTTGACACCGACTTCTGGTGGCATTTGAAAACAGGACAATGGATTCTAGAGGGGAACGGAATTCCTTTCATCGACCTCTATACGTTTACAGACTCAGAAAAACCGTGGATCGACCTTCACTGGGGATTTCAGGTCCTGATCGCGATTCTGTATCGGCTGGGTGGCGTTCCGCTCGTCACATTAGTCAAATCGGGAACGATCACTGCGGCGATTGCCGTCGCGTGGCGGGCCGGTGGGACCAACTTGCCGGCGTGGAAAAAAGCCGCTCTGTGGTTGCTGCCGATCATCTGTATTGCAGGTCGCGGCAACGAGCGGCCCGAGATGTTGTCACAACTTTTTCTTGCGATGTGGTTATGGATTGCACGGCAATCGGATTGGCGGCCGGGATTCATCTGGCTCCTGCCGCTGGTGCAAGTGGTCTGGGTCAATTGCCATGCCCTGTTCGTACTCGGCCTCGTCGTTGGTTTTTGTTACGCCGTCGATGCCGTTGTTCGGGAAATGGCGAATGGACGTTATGGATTGGAACCACGATTTGCGGGCCCTGATCTGCGCATTGTTGGGTTCGTCGGGGTTGTCGTGGCCATCGCCTGCTTGATTAACCCCTATTTTGAAGAGGGCGCGCTGTTCCCATTGACCCTTTACCGAAAATTCTCGGTCGAGAAAGAGTTTTATTGTCAGAACATCGGCGAATTTCGCCCCCCCATTGAATTCGTACGCAGATATGGAATTCAGGGTCTTCGTAACGTCTATCTTCTGGCGGAAATCGGAACTTGGCTGTTGACCTTTTTCAGTTTTGTCTGGTTGCTGATCACAAAGCGAAAATGGAGTTTGTTTCGATTAGTGATGTTTGCTGGTTTCTCTCACCTGGCCTGGCAGGCAAGTCGAAATACCAATATCTTTGCCATCGTTTCGGGGTTTATCGCCTGCGAGAATTTTGCCGATGCGCGCCATGACTTGCCTCCAAAGACAATGTCAACTCGCTCGATGCTTTCCGAAGCCTATTGCACCAATGGGATGACGGTTTTAACAGCCTTCCTGTGTCTGGCAGTAGTGACCGGGTGGTGGAATGAGATTGCTGAAAAGAACAAGCCGTTCGGGCTCGGCGAAGCACCAAATTGGTTCATTCATGACGCCTCGAAATTCGCGAGTCAGCCTGGTTTTCCTCATCGGGCGTTTGTCGCACACATTGGTCAGGCAGAAGTTTATGTCTATCACAACGGGCCAGAAAACCGGGTCTTCATGGATGCCCGGTTGGAAGTCTGCACGCAACGGACTTTTGAACTCTTTAATCGAATCTTGATGAACATGGCTCACGGTGATCCGGTTTGGCAGACCCATTTCCACGAGGGAGAATTGCCTGTCGTAATTCTCGACAGCCGTATTTCCCGTCCTGCGATCAACGGGATGTTGATGACTCCTGGTTGGCGATTGGTCTTCGCAGATCGCTCGGCCGCCGTCTTTCTGACAAACGAGCGAGCTGATCGGCTGGGGCTTTCGATGGCCGATCCGAGCCCTTTAATCGATCCTGACGGAAAACTGAGATGACATTACGTTTCGACGTGGTCTCAACAGATACCCATAAAGGCAAAAAAACGCCCGACTTCGTCGATTGCATACGCTCGCAATGAAATGCAATCTTACTTAACCATTGTGTTGATTCATCTCATTGAAATTTCACGCGCTGCGAAATTAACAACTTGCATTCGCTTGCTCTGCCGGGATACGATTTCAATCCGTGCGTATTAAAAGGACAGCCAGAATTCAGGATGTGTCAAAGTGACCAGATCTTTCCTCAGTTCAATCATCAGTTGTATCACGCTGTCGGTGGCATTGTTTGATGCACCATCGTTGAATGCTTCTTTAATGATTTACAACGACTACTCATCTTGGAGTTCGCACGTTACCGGTGTCTCAACAGAAGACATTACTAATCCAACAGGTAATTCGACGTACCAGTATTTCGGTAAGGGGACTCAATCTGTTAGTTTCGGGAATGCGACTTTTTCGCAGAGTGGAACTTTGGGTAATGGGTTTTTCTATGTGATTGGCACTGGTTACTCTGCGGGGCTTCCGACGGCTCCGGTAATTTCGTCGCAGAGAGAAACCACTGGCGTTGCCAATATCCAAATCACTTTTGATTTTGCGGTGAGCGGATTTGCGTTGAATTTCGGGACGAGAAATGGAAGCGACGTAAGCTTTCAACTTTTCAATAACTCAACAATCGTCGATACGTTTACGAAGGCCTCGACGGGGGGGAATGCGTACAACACGACGAACTTCGTGGGGGCGACAGACACCCCCTTCACCAGTGTGTTGATCAAGACCACTGATCAATTCCTCAATATCAACAACGTTGCTGACTCAAGCCCTTCCAATTCTGATTCTGCCGTACCCGAACCATCGACGTTTTTCTTGCTTGGCCTTGGTGGTATCGGATTGTTCGTCCGAGCCCTTCGCCGCAAAAAGCCTGCCTCGAACTAGGTTCAATTCATGCTGGCTTGACGAGGTCGGGAAGATTCTTCCTGAATTGCCGCACGAACTCGCGCGAGATTTGTTTGAGCTTGTGAATACTGAATCTGTTGCCGCAAAACTTTCAAGTTCCGTTTTTCGGCTTCTTAAGAACGGCCTTGGCGAGCGAATGCGTTGCCGACCTGGAAATTGGCGTCCGTCGAGTCTGGCCTTATTCTAAGAGCGATTTCGTATTCGGAGATCGACTCGTCGAGGTTACCTGCGTCATGGTTCGCCAGAGATGATCATTTTGAGAATGTGATCGCAGACTTTGAATCTGTCGTTTGGACTCATCATGAAATCTGAGTTGGACACGCCATGTTATAACCCGTGAGGATGAACTGAATCATCATAGATCACTTCATTATCAACTGGCGCGGCAAGACCTTGAAGATTTCGTTACTATCTTGGCCGGTCACAGGATGTTTTCGTCCAACGCTGTAATGTTTCCGCGGGTGATCGAATCTGGAAACTAACATCCAAAATTCGAAATGGACGACTTGATGTCCCACCGCCGTCGTATCCTGCTGATCCAATTACCCATTCCGCAACCGGGAATGGAACCGGCTCAAGGCAACGTCCCATTAGCTGCTGCTTATCTGAAACTATTAGCCCAGCAACGGGGGCTGGACGAGGCGTACGACATCCAGATCCTGCCAGCAGCACTCGCGAACCGACTGTCCGACCGGGGATTAGCCGCCGAAATTCTTGATCGTGATCCGTGGCTTGTCGGCTGGACATGTTATTTGTGGAATGTTGAGCGTTCGCTCGATATTTCACGGTACGTGAAACAAGCTCGACCCGGTTTGAGGATTCTCGTCGGTGGACCGGAAATTACGGCTGACAACGGCTGGGTTCTTGAGCGGCCGGAAGTCGATCTCGCGGCAATCGGCGAAGGGGAACAAACGTTTTGCGAACTTTTGACCAGCCTGCAGAATGCCGATATTCCTGAGAGACAAATTGCCGGGCTCTACGTGTCCCCTGCTCTGACGCGGACCGTTCGTGGTGACTGGAGCGACGCGAAGGTTGCCCGAGGAGAACTACCTCTTTTTCGCCAGCCATTGCCGAACCTGAACGAGGTTTCATCCCCCTACCTTGCCGGGATTCTCGACGCGGCGGACGAGAAGTTGATGTTGCTGGAAACGCTGCGAGGCTGCATTTTCAAATGCAAGTTCTGCTACTACCCCAAAAGTTACGATGACCTTTACTTTGTTTCCCGCGAAAAAATCGTTGCGAATCTGGAACATGCACAGCGTCGCGGGGCACGCGAGGTCGTGCTGCTTGACCCGACCCTCAATCAGCGCCGCGACTTTGATGGCTTTTTGAAGTTGCTTGCCGATTGTAATCCCGATCGCCAGTTCACTTACTTCGGTGAGCTGCGGGCCGAGGGGATCAATAGCACGACCGCAAAGCTGTTGAGGACGGCAAACTTCACTCAGGTCGAGATTGGCCTGCAATCGATCGACCCTCTGGCCCAGGAACTGATGGACCGCAAAAATCACCTCAAGGCATTCGAGCGTGGTGTGCGAGCACTGCGCGACGAAGGGATCAGTGTTAAAGTTGACTTGATCATCGGCCTTCCGGGCGATACTTGCGATTCGATCCGCCGCAGCCTGAACTATCTCAAGGACAGCAACCTGTACGACGAGGTTCAGGTCTTTAATCTTTCCGTATTGCCGGGAACCGCGTTCCGGCACGAAGCTCGTGATCTGGGGCTTGAATTTCAACCAGTTCCCCCCTACTACGTCTTGAAAACCCCGACGCTCGACCTTACCGATCTGTACCAGTTAATGGACGAGGCCGAGGAATTATTTGACACCGAATTCGATCCCCTACCCGAGCCGCATATTCCAAAACTGATCCTGTCGAGCGGTGCTCGCCCGAGATGCGAGGCGTGGCAAATCGACCTGGATGCCGAGCCTGACGAAGGCGACGTATCAAAACCGAAGTCACTGCTTCCTCCTTCGGATGAGCGGACGCAGGCATTTACACTCTGGCTCAAAGCAGAAGATTTCCAGGTTCACACCAAATCGGCGCGTAAGCTGATCGAACAGATACTCGACGAAAATCCGCACACGACATTACAGGTCCTGCTGGAACCTGGCGATGCGACTTCTATCACCGCATCTCTTCTGGCCGATTTCAAATGGGTTTGTTACAGCCGAACAACGTATCTCGATCGCTTTTACTCGATCCTTCCCGGTGCCATGAAAGGTTCAAAATGCCTGGTGGTATTGCTGGAGCCTCGCGACGAAGCGCTGCTTGACTCTGAAACGATCGCCGCCATCGACGAATTTGCGACAATTGTCTGGAAAGAGGAGACCATACCATTGCCTCTGATCACAAGTCGTAACGAGTGACAGTTCTCAAATCAGTGAAGATGGCGTGTGGCGGTGCAGTCGGATTCACCAGGAAGGCTGATCGATGTCATCGCCAGGATTTCTGCGGAGAATCATTCGCATCGGTCTGCCTCGCGGAATCGCCTTGTTTCTGGGGCTCTTCACGCTCTTGAACGTCGTTGGTGAGTTACGATCGCCAGGATTCGACGCCAATCTGTGGTGGATCAACCTGCCTGATAACTGTCACTTGGTCGAGCAAGCGATGATGCTCTGGTCGGCATCGTGCTTAATCCGGTTTGGTACCGGTCAGCGGTTCGCACAGACGGAGAAAATCGGAATCACGGTCACCTTTGGCGTGCTGCTCGTGTGTAGCATCTGGAACGCAATCGACTATCAGCAACTCATTTCTAAAGGACAGATTCAATCGAACAGCCCAATTTCGTTCTCAACGCTGATCGCAGGGTGTCTCTGTATTTTTATTTATGAAGCCTTGCGAGAAATGCCAGAAATGAGCCGCAACACGATCAGAATTTATCAATCGACAATTGCTGCGTCGTGTGTGATGTCAGGATTATTGTTCCCCATAGCGCAAATGGCCTGTTTCGGCATGACAGACTATCGTCGGAACGCGGATGTAATTGTTGTGTTCGGAGCGAAAGTCCATGAGGATGGTCACCTTTCGTCAATTCTTGAAGAACGCGTCCGCACGGGATGCGAACTTTATCACCAGGGACTGGCGCATCAGATTCTTTTCTCCGGTGGACCTGGAGTCGGCGAAGTACACGAAACCGAAGGGATGCGACGGCACGCTCTGGAACTGGGTGTTCCCGCAACTGCGATCTTAATCGACCCGAATGGTGTCGACACAGAATCGACAGCGATAAACACCTTGCGCATCGGGCAATCCAGGAAATGGAATCGAATTATCGCAGTCAGCCAGTCCTTTCACCTGCCGCGAATTAAACTGGCGTTTCATCGGCAAGGGTCAGAAGTTTACACCGTCCCTGCAAAGCGGCTTTACTACTTTCGGTATCTTCCCTACTTCATTCTGCGCGAGGTCGCGGCGTGGTGGCTGTATTACATTCGACCGATGCTCTGATAAACCCAGAAACATTTCACGTCATACCAAAGTAGCCATCATCGCTCCGAGGCTGTCAGTTTTTGTAAGTTGAGAATGGTGAGCCGCAATCCGTCGCATGGGCTTTAGCCCGTGCGACACAACATCTTGTGCGGGCTAAAGCCCACACTACAAAAACAGATAGCCTTTCCGCGTGATGAGCATGCATCGGAAACGATTCAATCTTTGCCTTAGCATCGGAACAAATTCTTCGTTTTAATTTTCTTTCGAAAACAAGCGAATTGTCGTTTGTGGCCATCTCTACCTTGCTCTTCACAAGAAGGGATGATGGCAAACTTTGATCTTCGACGATGCCTCTCCGGTCTCCTCGTCGACGCATTTCTTGACTTCTAACCGCGCAACTGAAAGCCGCTGCGTGACCGAAGATGGTCATTCAGTTATCGCTCATTCCGGGAACGCCATACAGCTCAATTGCATCGCTCAACTTGGAGGCATAACCTTTTGTGATGCACAACTTCACCCAACTCTTTTCGTGCGTCTTCTTACTAACTTTCGTCACCAATGTTTCGGCGGCGGAGCCGCTGAAATTACCCGTCACACGGGACGTCTGGATCTCCGCCTACCCTGGCGAACAGGAAGGTAATAACGGTGCTGCTCCCCGACTAAAGTTCAAGGGGATTCAGGAGTTTTCGCTGCTCGACTTCGACACCGCGGCATTGCGCGGAAAGCGAATAAGCTGTGTTCAGTTGTGGTTGCATCTGGAATCGAAGGAAGCACCTCTGCGGCGAATGACGGTTTCCACGGTCGCCATCCCTTGGGAAGAAGGGACCGGGAGTGGATACGCAAAGGGGACAGGTGCGTCGTTTCGCTGGGCGAAACCTGACCAGACCTGGAATGGTCCTGGTTCAGACGTGACTGCGGTTGTGAATAGCGAATCGGGAACCATCTGGGGCTTTGGTGATGCATCGCCTCCAGATGGCAATGGCTGGCAGGTTATCCCTGTTGATCCCAAAGTCATTGAGGCCTGCGCTGAGGGACGAAGTCATGGCGTATTCGTACAAGACGATGTCGGTTCCGAGTACGAACGCGACGGCGAAAAGTTCACGTGGAAGCTGTTTCCAAATCGCATGGTCGCCTCACGCGATATGAACAAGACGGTCGCCCCATACTTCATGGTCTGGACTGACGGAGATGTCAGTCAACCACCAGTTCTCACGCGGCAAACGCCCCGTCAAACCGAAAAATGTGTTCTCCCAGCCGCGACGACGAAACGACCAAACGCGGAAAAATCGTCACTCACCGATCTGATGGGCGTTCCACTCACAAGCCATCTGTATGCCGCCAAGAATGAAGCGGTAACTTTCTTCATCGAACGTATTGAGAATGAAACGGTCGAAGTCGAAGCGGCAGGTCTGAAACCAAAATTATTTGGACTGATCAAATCCGCTCCCGCAGGTGATGTGGGAGATGTCCTGACCGAATCTCTTCAGCCGGGTCGCGTCGTTTGCGAAATCTATGTACCTCACTCTGTCAGCAGTGGAAAGCATTCCGTGACGGTTCGGAGTGGCAAAAAGTACGTATCCATTGAGCTGAATGTCTGGGATTTTACGCTCCCCGATCAGCTCTCTTTTGTTCCCGAAATGAATGCGTATGGTTTGCCGGTTCCTGCAGATGAAGAAGTCGCGTGGTATCGACTGGCTCACGAACATCGATTGAACTTGAACGTGCTGCGTTACGGCTGGAATGGACGTGTGGCAGATGGCTGTGCGCCGGTCAAGAAAGCGAACGTCTGGGATTGGGAGGCATGGGATCGACGGTTTGGTCCTCTTCTCGACGGGACGGCGTTTCATGATTTGCCACGAACAGGCGTTCCGGTTGATGCGTTTTACTTGCCGCTGAACGAACATTGGCCTGCTGATGTCCACCGCAATTTTAAAGGGGGTTATTGGATTGAGGATGCCTTCGATGAAAGTTATTGGAACGAGTTTTCAACAACTGCCCGGGAATTCGCCGACCACGCCGCAAAGAAGAGTTGGACGAAAACATGGCTGCAGTTCTATCTCAACAACAAAGTCTATTTCAAAGAACAGCGAGGGACCTGGAGTTCTTGTTCTGCGCCCTGGGTCTTTGACGAACCGGTCAATACTCAAGACTTCTGGGCCTTGCGTCGTTATGGTCAGGAATTTAATCGCGCGGCGCGATCGATTGCTCCGAATACCGTCTTTCGTTGCGACATCTCCCGACCGGAATGGCAACGCGATCTGCTCGACGGTGTGAGTGGCGTGGAAGTGATCAGTGGAGCACTTCGTCCTTATCGAGAACGGATTGAACGCCGTCAGGCCCGATATGGCACGATGGTCACGTTCTATGGAACCACCTCGCCGCCAACGGAGTTTCCTGTGCAGCCTGTGGCATGGTGTCTGGACGCCTGGTGCATGGGGGCGGACGGAGTCTTGCCATGGCAGACGATTGGTACAAAAGAATCATGGGACAAGCCGGACGCATTGTCGTTGTTCTACCCGGCTCGTAAACCACAAGACCCGGCGGTCTCACCCAGCCTTCGGCTCAAGTCCTACCGAGAAGGGCAACAACTGGTTGAATACCTGACAGCCTATACGTTGGTGACCGGACAGTCTCGCCAGGCTGTGGCCGAAGCGGTGCGGGAATTCCTTGGTCTCGAAGTCGACTTAAAGAAGAAAAACTCCGAGGATGCCGGGACCGCCGAATACAAACCGGCGGTCGCTCAAAAACTGTTTGAGCTACGTGAGCGACTTGGCGTGTTTCTCGATTCAAAACATCCCAAGGCGCAAAAGGCTCTCGTGCATTGGAAGATTGAAACGATCGAAACAGCACGCGCCGTGGTCCAATAACTAGCGCGAACAGCAAGCGAGAGGACGATGTCCAGAGGCTGGAGTCGACTCGCATTTCTTCGTCTGAGTGAGCTGCAATGACGCCATCTCACGATCAAGCACTTCCTGATAGTAGGCCAGTCGCCTTGCCGCGACATCCAATGAACCACCGAACGATCGCTCTTCTTCCAAATAAATCAGCGGCACGGCAAACTCAACGATCTTCATTTTTTGAGCGGCCGCTTGCACCCAAAGTTGCAGGGGCATGGCATAACCGAGCTCGGTAATTCGCAGCCTGGCGAGTGAATCAACGCGGTAGGCTTTGAAACCACAGAACGCGTCGGTCAGTCCCAGGCAAAACTGGTGGTTTAACCATTCAGTGATTTGAAGGTTGACTCGGCGTCGTTCGATGGGAGGCTCGCTGGCACCATCAAAGACCTTCAAATAACGGCTACCCGAGACAATGTCCGCAGGGGCATCTTCCTGATTGAAAACTTGTGCGGCCATATCGGGAATCAATGCGGGCTGATGCTGACCATCGCAATCAATTGTCACCAGAACGTCGTACTGACCGGACAGGGCATACGTAAATGCCGTTCTCAGGCCAGCACCGTAACCCTGGTTCTGCTGGTGCCGCACAACATGCACGTCGCGCATCGATTTCAGCAGTTCTGGGGTTTTATCGGATGAACCATCGTCAACAACGAGGATCTCTTTTGAGTATTTACGGACCTCAGTGATCACATCGATCACGTGACGTTCTTCATTGAACACAGGTAATGCCGTCAAAACTCGCAGGGACATAAGCGACTCCCGCTGTAAAAAACTGAGCCTCCGTAACAGCATCCCTGCACGCCGGGCCATGATTCTAGACCGTCGACGCGAAGAGTCAAACCGATCGCCAGTTCCAAAAACCGTCGGCCTGCGGTGACCCACAATATCGGCGGATTAAGACTTGCAATTCTCAAAACCGGCAGAACCCAGAAATTTCGTTGTCTTCGTCACACGAACCTGCAACACCGATTTTTATGTCATTGTGTACAGTGCGTCTTAATATTAGCCCTGAGACTGGACCCGCTTTCACGCATCACGAGACAGATTGTGGCTGAAACAGGTCTGTGTTTTGCTTTGACCCAAACCAGCCCGTCAAGAACGTCTCCAGAAGCAACACTGCGATCACAGCCACGAGAATCAACTGCCACAGCTTTTGTGATTGTTCCAGCTCGACGAGTTGTAGTTGACGCTGCCGTTGGCGTTGACGCTGCGGATCGTCCGGTCTTTCGCGTCCTTTCATTTTCAATCCAAAACTTTCCAGTTGCTCCAGCGT
>JBAXBD010000033.1:0-19466 GCA_037142165.1 Schlesneria sp.
CTTCGGTGGGACTCGTCGAAAAATCGTCGTCCGCCATTTTTTTCGGTTTGCTGGCAAACTCGTCTGAATTCTCGTCTTCAGCGGGAGCTTCTTCGTTGCGCAAACTGGATACCAGGCGTCGCGGCTCTCGTTTATTAACGGACTCAGGTTTTTGACGATTCGGATCATTTGAACCAACAGCGGTCGTTATGTTCGACGCTTCAGGTTCGAAATTACTGACGAGTTCAATTCGATTTTTGTCCAAAGAACTCGATGGCCGTGCCCTTTTTGGAAGTGGTCGACCTCCGTCAAGTTGGTCCATTGAAACAACAGGCAATGTGTCACCAGACCGGTCGGCTGATCGGCTGAATTCGTTCGAATTATCTGCATCATCAGCACGCTCAACGTCGGAACTGGTCGAGGTTGCGACTCGGCTCATTCCCTGCTGTGCTTGATAGACCGCAAAAAGACCTACTCCGATGACACCCACCATGACAGTGAGTTTCCAGATTCCATTCCACATGGGAATCCCTTCCCCAAAATGCCCCCCGACACTCGCGAAACCACCGCATTGCGGTTTGATTGCCGGTTTGACAGAAAAATGCAGTTGATATTGATAATGGCGCAAATCCATCCGGCGGTTTCTGCCAGACCAGCAAAGGTGAGTCTCTAACAGATTTGGAATTCTCTGGAAAGAGGAATACAGAGACCGAAAACGCTGAAGAACGTTGACCTGCGAGAACGCAAAACCGGAATCTTCGTCACAATTTGACTTAACGGCAAAGTTTTTCCAGAAGTTCGGCGATCGTTATAACCGATACTGCTGGTATAGCCGTTAGTGTCGGTGCGTCGAGTCCTTGACGGTAGGGATTCAGCGCACTGAAGACCCGTCGGGCTACACTTGTCAGGGAACCATCATGACCGGACGGATTCCATTTGGTTTACTCACAATGCTGACGGCATTGATTTGTGCACCAATTCAGGCTCAGGACCTAATGGGACCGCCTTCCGGAAACGGAGTGCAACCTGCGGGGTTTCACGCGTTTCAAGAAGCGGACAGCCCAGGCCAATATCACGGTATTCCGCTGGATTATCAGCGAACACCCGCTGGTCCACCTGGCCCTAAACCAACAACGATCTATGAACAACTGCCGGATGACCAGGGCTTGGGCTTCGACGAAGGTCCGCTCGGCCGGATGCTGACGGATACGTTCCGGCATGCCTGGTTCCGCAGCGAATACCTTCTGTGGAACATCTCGGCACCAGGACACGGTATTCTCGGTGCACAACCTCAGAACGGAAGTGTGACTGCGGTAAACGCCTTCAATCCCTATTCGAACTATGGTGCGCCAGGTCCTCAAACTCTGGTGAATGGCGTGTTGTTTGCCAGAACTGTTAACACGGTTCAGGGTGTGGCAACGACTCCGGGCCTGGACAACTTTTCTATCAATAACCTGAACGGGTTCCGTGGTACGTTCGGAATGCCCGTCGCAACGGGTTCGTTAGAAATCAGTTCGTTCGTACTTCAATCGAGTTCCGACACCTATAACGGTGGGAATATTAACGCGAATGTTTACGAGGGGAATGTTTCCCCCGGAGTTGGAACAGGCTTCATCCAGGTCCAGAAGACCGCGACGCCCGCCGTACTCGGTACGTTCCCGCTTGTCGGAAGCAATGCTCAGGAAGCTCAGTTCATCACGCAGCCACTACTGGTTAACGGCGTCCAGCAGCCCTTAACAGCGACCTCGGCCGGCCTCGACTATGATGTGAGTTACCAGGCTCGGCTGACAACGTTTGCGTGGGGAGCGGAAGCGAACTATGTTCCCGACACCCCTGACCCGAATTCTCTGTTTCAATTTCGCCCCGTCTTCGGTGCCCGCTACTTTAACTTCCGAGACAGCCTTGATCAGTTCGGTCAGTACAACTACGCAACCGGAACTCCACTGGTAAGCTCGGTTGTTTCCCGAAGTATCAATTCCGCAGCTACAAACCACATTTTTGGACCTCAGGTCGGTGTGCGAGCCGAGGCAATGCACTCGCGATTCCTGTTCGGGGTCGAACCAAAGATCATGTTAGGTATGAACTCGTGGCAATCGACTCTCGACACCAGCAATGTGCTGAGCCCAACCGATCCGGCTCAAAACCTTGTCCAGAAGGGAACGACGTTCACACCGTTGTTTGACGCCAAGTTCTATTCAAACGTGGCCGTGACGAAAAACTTCTCGGCTTACATCGCTTACAACTACATCTGGGCGGGTCAGGTGAATCGAAGCTACAACGATATTAATTACAACATCCTGAATGCGAACCATTCGAATTTCGGTCTGCTCAGAAACTATTCGGGAGCCACATTGCAGGGACTTTCCTTCGGATGCGAATTCCGTTATTGACCTCAATGGGTTTCCGGCCTAGAGTCCGCCACTTTGATCGTCAATCGTTGTCAACGGATGCGAAAGGAATCGCAGATGACCTACACCCTGACCATGACCGAAGATCGACCGGTGCCGTTTATCGATCTGGTGCCTCAATTTAACGCCATGTCTGCAGAAATCATGGCCACCGTCGAAAAAGTCTTCTCAGAACAGAAGTTTATTCTGGGCGAAGAGGTTTCCGAGCTGGAACGCGAAATCGCTGAATACTGCGATGCACGTCACGCCATCGGTTGTAACTCGGGAACTGATGCGCTCATTATTGCATTGCAAGCTTTGGGAATTGGCGAAGGTGACGAAGTCATCACGACCCCGTTCTCATTCTTCGCTACGGCAAGTTCGATCTGTCGGGCTGGTGCGACACCTGTTTTTGTCGACATCAACCCCGAAACGTTTAATCTCGACGCCAATGCCGTTGAAGATGCGATTACACCGCGAACCAAAGCGATCATGCCCGTGCATCTCTTCGGGCAATGCTGCGATATGGAAAGTCTGTGGCGGATCGCCCAGAAGTACGACCTGGAAATTGTCGAAGATGCTTGTCAGGCGATCGGTGCCGAATACCAGGGCCGACGAACGGGTGTCTTGGGATCTGTCGGTTGCTTCAGCTTTTTCCCGACGAAAAATCTCGGCGGAGCAGGCGATGGTGGAATGATGACCACCGACGACCCTGAATTGGCCAAACGACTGAAATGCCTTCGAGTCCACGGCGATGTCGGCCAGTACGAACATATTGAGGTCGGAATGAACAGCCGCCTGGATTCGCTGCAAGCCGCGGTCCTGCGAGTCAAGCTGAGAAAGCTCGATTCCTGGACTGAAGCACGCCAGCAGAATGCGGATCATTATGGCGAAATGTTTCGACAGGAAGGTGTTCTCGACACAATCATTCTTCCGAAGATTGAACCGAACCGTCGACATGTCTTCAATCAGTATTGCATCCGAGTCCGTCAGGGCCACCGCGATCAACTGATGCAGCACTTGAAGGCGAAAAAAATCGGCTGTGCCGTTTATTATCCAAAGCCGCTGCATTTGCAAAAATGCTTCAAGCACCTGGGTTACCGACCCGGTCAATTCCCGGAATCAGAAGCCGCTTCACGTGACATCCTTGCACTCCCTAGCTACCCCGAATTGCCGGTGAGCGATCAAGCACGGGTCGTTGCTGCTGTCAGTGATGCATGCAAAGAGTTGCGAGCAAACCGAAGTCAGCGTCGCGCTGCCTGATCAATATCTTTCGAAGCGGCATAATCGAATTCGGTTATGCCGTTTTTTGTTTCTTTGCAATCGAATGCGCGACACAAGCATCGTCAGCAACCAATTACGACCGCGTCGATGAGACTTCATCCCCTTTTGCAATTCGAATAGGTCGATGGTTCAAAGCCGGTCGATCTGACCGATCATCGCTTGTTCAGTTCGGGTGAACCCATTCTGTTGTACCGTCATCCCAATTCTCCTTTTTCCAGATTGGGACCGAGACTTTCAATTCATCAATCAAGAACTGGCCAGCTTCAAAGGCCTGTTTTCGATGAGGGCAACTGACGGCAATCGCGACACTGATGTCGCCGAGTTCCAGATGACCTAAACGATGGATGATCGCAACTCGATCTATAGGCCATCTCGATCTTGCCTGGGACTCAAGCTCAGCAAGTTTTGCCTCGGCCATTTGCGGATAACCTTCGTATTCCAGTGCCACCGTTCGACGACCTTCGGTCATTTCCCGTACTGTTCCCAGAAACAGCACGACAGCCCCTGATTGCGACGACCGAACCGATTCGGTCAAAGCATGGTAATCAATCGGTGCGTTAGTCATTGCGATCATATTCAGGCCGATTTCTCAGAAGGCTGATAGAATTTTTTTCTAAGGTCTTACAGGTTCTTAAGGTCGTATCGGACCTATTGCTGTTGGAGCAATCAAACCATTCAAAACCAGAAAACCTTTACCCTCCACTGACTGGTGGGAAACAGGCGACTTCGTCGTTTGTTTTTACGGCCGCATCATCTGGGGCATAGTCATTATTCACCGCAACCAGAAGCCGCGAAATCATTGGTTGCAAACCGGGATGCTTTTCCAAAAGAACCTGTTTTAACTGCAAAACAGTCTGCCCGTCTGTCCAGGGAACCTCCGCAACCGGACTTCCAACGACTTCGCGAGCTTTCGCGAAAAGCTTGACTTTTAACATGGCGACCTGATTTCTACCCGGCTTAAAGTATTCTTAATCCCTTTGGTAGCGAATCACCCAAGATCAGTGATTCGTCTTCCGTTTCAAGGTTGGTGACCTGGGCAACAAGTTCTCGATAGTGACTGGCGACCGCTGCTCGTTCCATGGACTTCAGAACATGACTCCGTGTCGATTCGTCGATATCCCGGTACCGATCACCGGTCTTTCTGGCAAGTTGCATGGCGGCGAAT
Source organism: Schlesneria sp. (assembly GCA_037142165.1). GTDB lineage: Bacteria > Planctomycetota > Planctomycetia > Planctomycetales > Planctomycetaceae > Schlesneria. The sequence goes on from JBAXBD010000033.1 coordinate 4,816, forward strand.
GCGACCAGATGTTCGGTGAAATCGTGTTTCACAAGTCCCATCAACCATCGTGATGCCAGGTCCGCTGGAACGACTGTATTCAAAGGTCCGTAAACCGGACGACGTGCGCCGACTCGACCGAGTGACCAATACCCTGATGGACGTAACGCCGAAAACTTGGGCTTTTCCAGCATTTCCAGCAACAGATCGCCCAGCTCTCGCTTCATCGCGATCGGAATAAGCTCGCACGCACCCAGTAGCCGAATCAGTTCTGCGGATTCATGCGTATTGCTTCCGAAATCGACGTTCTTACCTTTTGAACCGGGTTGTCGGATGGCTTGTTTGAGCTGGCTGATCAGTGGCGCTGACAGCGCTTGTTGTTGTCCGGCTGTCAGCCCCCCCGCGATCCTCCGCCAGAGGATATACCATTCGGCTCGACAGGCTGTGGTCGCGAATGCCAGATTGGTCTGAAGCAGTTTCCATGTTTCGTTACAACGCCAGTCATCAACTGCCAGGCCATATCCGGGCCGCAACGAGTATCCCACCAGATTCAGCCACCGGGCTTCGTGCTGAGCACTCAACTTCCGACCCGTCTCACAATCGATCAACGCTTCCCACAGTTGCCGTAGTAGAGATGTCGGCCATTCCTCACGATCAAGCGACAAAACCTCTATCAGATTCTTCACCACCCCCGCAGCATCCGCGACAGACGGTTGATTCGCGTCGCGAGACGGGTTGAATTTAGGAATATCTTTCGCGCCTTGTGGGCCTTTTAAGTTTTCAATATCGACTGCTGTTTCAGCAGTCGGTATTGAAAAGGTATTGGAAATGACATCCCTTGCTGATTGTATGACATCGTCGTCAAACAATCCCTGGCGTTCACCCGAAGCGTCGTGCGCTAAAACGTCTGTTTGCGTTGCGGATCGAACGTCGAACAGCAGTTTCCAGGAACGTTTGCCATCCACCTCGCTGCACCAGAGGTCGAGCGTACCGATTTCCGTTAGTTTGGCCTTCAGGATCACAGCCACCGAGGCCGCCTCTTTCGACTTACCAGTCTTGAGCACCGTTCGGATCGGCGGCAATGACTTGATCTGTTCGGGGTCAATCGGGACCAAGTCACCAGGACGATCCGTCAACCGGGTACTCGAAACGTACAAAGGAAATTCAATCGGTTGTGAAACAAGCAACTGAAACTTATGACGACTCAGATCGATTTCATGCCCCGGTTCAATCCCGGCAGGAACAAGGCACAATGCCGAAAGTCCTGACACAGCAGAATTGGAGGGCTGACCGCTTGATGATTCGTCAGTCGGCGACGATTGCAGGTCTGCGGCGGAACCTTCAACCCCGATGTAATAAGACCTTGCCAACCCGGCATTGATGCGAACTCCGACGCCGCGCCGCACCATGCCGTAGTAGGCTGCCCCCCGTGCCACGGCAAGGTCCAGCCGCTCATTATCAAGCACGATCGGCGACCAGTTTGGATCACTGTCGCGGAACCAGCGTTCCAAGGCTCGAATCAATCGATCCCGCAACACCGGCGAAGCAAACACCCCCCCATTAAACAAAACCGCCGCCACAGGCGGATCGTGCGCGTCGAGAGACGGGTTTCGAATAAGGTGATCGCTTGCGCGTTGTGAGTTTTGTTGATTACCTGACTCCCACTTCAGATTCGTAGATGCCGACGAAACATTGTTCGGCGATTGAACGGAACCCGCGATCAATTCGTCGTTGGCGGCAACGTCGCGATGTGCTGACAGGAACGATGCCAGATATTTTGTGATGGCTGGATCGGAGGCATACGGAAGACCAAACTCTTGAAAACCTGACTTGGACGACACGGGATTTGTGTCGAGTGGCACATCGGGGAAGAATCCATCGGCCAATAATGATTCGACTTCCTCGCGAGTCACCTGGATCTGGATCGAGCCGCCGATCAGTTTGGAACCGCTGCCTGGCATCGTCAGAGTCCATTTTTCGGGGGCGTTTTCCCCCATCAACACTTCCTTCAGTTGGCGGCAACTGCGAACTAATACACCCCACTGCCGTGGTTCGAGCTGTCCACCCGGTTTGATCCGGTTTTCCAGGTGATGTGCCAGCGCAAGGTCAAGGTTATCCCCGCCGAGGATCAGGTGGTCCCCCACGGCAACTCGATGGAATTGGATTTTTCCGTCAGCACCGCTTCTCACTCGAATCAAGGTAAAATCCGTCGTCCCTCCACCAACATCGCAAACCAGAATATTCTGACCCGGTGAGACAAGTTGTTCCCAGGAATCGGAATGTTTATCGATCCATGCATAAAATGCGGCTTGAGGTTCTTCGATCAGCACGACACGACTCAGCCCCGCCTCTTTCGCAGCCTTAATCGTCAGTTCTCGAGCAACTTCGTCGAACGATGCCGGTAATGTGAGAACAAAGTCTTGATCGGCAAGCGGGTGCTCGGGAAATTGAGCATCCCAGGCATGACGAAAATGTTCGAGATAACGTGCACTGACCTTAACTGGCGACAGTCGATCGACATCTTCAGCTCCCTGCCATGGCAAAAGGTCAGCTGTCCGATCGACGCCATTATGACAAAGCCACGACTTTGCCGAAGAAATCTGTCTTCCGGGGACGAGCGTACCATGGTCCCGAGCAAAATGTCCGACGGTGTAGTTTCCGGTTACTGACCACGGAAGATGGAGCGATTCGGCGGGAAATTCTCCGCTCGCCGGTTGATAGTGGAACGACGGAAGGGTTTCACGGGCTTCCACGAGACCCGGTGCCACTACCTGGGGAACCAGAAAGGTGTGGATGGTGCGTTTTTTTTCGGTGGTGTCTACGAACGCCATCGCGGAGTTCGTCGTCCCGAGATCGAGTCCGACGACATATCGGCTGGGTTGAGACGGATCTGCTGCGGTCACTGAACGTCTGGCCTTCTGTTTTTATTTGTCGATGAATTATTCGAGTGAATTGTTGTACCACAAGATTCATTCGCATTCTCTATTATCGCGAGACTCATCTCGCCGCAAAGTCGCCATTTCCACTAAACTGTCGGCTTGTACGTCAAAGTCGGATGAACACGTTTGCAGCGGCAGGGATGTCATGAGTCTGATCAGATCTCAAATTGAAGGGGGACGCCGACCACTGGCGGTCGGGATCTGGTCATTTCTTGTGATGCTGATGCCAATATCCGGGACGCACGTTTCATCGGAATTGTCGTTCTGGGTGTTGATTTTGGTATCGTTGTTATGCACAGCGGCAATTTTGATTGTTGATGAAATCCAGAGTCACTGTCAGTCGAATCCGGGTTTTCGCAGACATCTCCCGGCCGCAATCTCTCTGGTCATCGCAGCCCTGTGGGCGATATTGCTCAGCGAGAGAAGCCGACCATTTTTCAGCAGCGGTTCAGCGATCATGGGACTCGCTCCGATCATGTTAGCCGCTGTTTGGCGTGCGTCGCGGCCGGGTCCGTGTGCGAGAGTCATACCGTCGACGGACCAAACGGCTAACAGTAGTTACCAGACCGAAACTGCAAACGAAGCAACACCGGAACGAATTAGAAAAGAGACCGGTGAAGCAGCCTCCACAGTTCCCTTCTCTCAGACGTCGTTGTCGATCCTGGGCGAAATCTCTGAAGAAACGAGCCGTGATTCGTCAGATTTTACACAGCCCGACGATGTCACACACTGGTTGACACGGTCAAAAACGAGTGATGGAGAAATCATTGAAGGGGGCACCCGAGTTGAATTCGCCGACGGACAGCGAGATGTCACGGTACATATTTCATTCTGCCCTCCATTTACGTGCGTTCCCACGATTGATACGGAAGATCTTGACGGAAACGGACTGGAAATTCGGGTTGCCGCAGTGTTTCCGTTCGGAGCTCGACTAACCGTTCGACGTTCGGCCGTTTCTAAATCAGAGTACACCGCCAATTCGGCCCGTTCAGGCCGAATTGGATTCGTCGCGATTGCTAGTGGAAACGTTCGTCGAATTGCATAATCGCTTGTCAAACTTCGAAATCAGAACTTTGGTCTACTGCTTCGGAGTCCTCGGAGAAGCAGTGGCTTCTCCTCTCACACCGGACGAAGAGCACTGCTTAACCGAGTACGGTCAAGCAGTGGCACGAGAAGATCATTCACAATCCTTGCCAAAAACGTATCAGCCGACACTAATGCGTTCGATTGCTGGCATCCGAAAACCTGCCTGATTGCGCGGCAACGAAAGGTCGTTGTGAAACCAACCAGCTTGCTTGACGGCATTGGGTTTGCATATCGTGGATACGTAAACGTTGATTTGAGTTGACCGCGAACGCTCTGCGGAGATTTTCCTCGTGCATGTTATGACCCCGCGTGAAGTTTTGGCATTGTGTCGGCAGAAAGATCTGCGTGCCGTAGACCTTCGTTTTATGGATTTCCCCGGAACTCAAAAGCATTTCACGATTCCGGTGACTGTCTTGACGGAAAAGAGCTTTGAAGACGGCTTCAGTTTCGACGGTTCGTCAATACGGGGCTGGCAGTCGATCAACGAGAGTGACATGCTCGTTGTTCCAGCAGCTTCCACCGCGTTCGTCGATCCGTTTATGGCGCAAACATTAGTGATGACCTGCAACATTCAGGATCCGATCACGCGCGAGGATTATGCCAAAGATCCGCGCAATGTTGCCCGTAAAGCAGAAAATTACATGAAGCTGACGGGGCTGGCTGACACTGCCTTCTTTGGTCCTGAGGCGGAGTTCTTTGTTTTTGACGACGTCCGCTTCGATCAGAACGAGCACGAAGCCTATTATCACGTCGACAGCATCGAAGGGCAGTGGAATCGCGGACGAAGCGAGGCGGCGGGTAACAACGGCTACAAAATTCGGCACAAAGAAGGCTATTTCCCTGTTCCGCCGACCGACACTCTGCAAGGTGTTCGAACGGAAATGATGCTGATGCTGCAGGATTGTGGCGTCGAAGTGGAAGCGCAACACCATGAGGTTGCTTCTGGGGGCCAGTGCGAGATCGACATGAAGTACGCGTCTCTGGTGAATACGGCCGACAACCTGCTGCTCTATAAATACATTGTGAAAAATGTCGCTGCCGGACACGGGAAATCGGCGACGTTCATGCCTAAACCACTGTGGAATGATAATGGGTCGGGTTTGCATCTTCATTTTTCGCTCTGGAAAAACGGCACAAACCTTTTTGCAGGTTCGGGATACGCTGGTTTGTCGGACATCGCGATGCACGCGATCGGTGGAATCCTGAAGCATTCCGCCGCCCTGATGGCGATTTGCTGCCCGACAACCAACAGTTACAAGCGATTGATTCCGGGTTTTGAAGCACCGATCAACTTGACCTATAGCAGCCGTAACCGATCGGCAGCCATCCGCATCCCGGTTCATACACCAAGTCCTGAAGATAAACGGTTTGAATTCCGCTGTCCGGACTCATCTTCGAACGGCTATCTGGCGATGTCTGCCATGTTGATGGCAGCGATTGACGGGATTCAGCGGCGTATCGATCCCGGTCGTCCGCTCGACAAGGATATCTATGATCTGGCTCCTGAGGAGCTGAAAGATGTCCCCAAGACGCCCGCCTCTCTGGAGGAATCGCTGGCGGCATTGCGGCGGGATCACGAGTTTTTACTTCGTGGAGATGTGTTCACAGAGGATGTCATCGACACCTGGATCTGGTACAAAACAGAAAAGGAAGTCGACGCCCTGAGACAACGGCCCCACCCGTTTGAGTTCGCCATGTACTACGATATTTGAGCGTTCAGCCGTGGTTTTTGTCGCGTTCGCTTTAGCGCCCCAAAGCAAACTGGACATTTATAAAGCGGATTCATGACTGGACACCAAATCCAACAAGCCACACTCAGCAATGGGCTGACGGTTCTTGTCGAAACCATGCCTGCGGTTCAATCTGCGGCATTTTCCTTATTAATCCCCGCCGGAAGCGCCTTTGATCCCGTTGGTCAAAACGGGATCGCCAACGCGCTGGCCGACTGGATCACTCGCGGTGCCGGATCAATGTCCAGTCGCGAACTGCTCTCGGCCTTTGACCGGCTGGGAATCCAGGCGCATGAAACCTCGTCGCTCCATCATCTTGCGATTGGTGGATCGTGCCTGGCTGGCAATCTTGCTGCTGCATTAAAGCTTTACGGCGACGTGATCAAGCGGCCGCAATTTAATGACGAAGACTTCGAAGCGGTCATGGCAGGCGTCGAACAGTCGCTACTCGGAATTGAAGACGACCCACGTCAAAAGGTGATGTTTGAACTGATCCGTCGCTGTTTTCCTTCACCTTGGGGACAGCCCGCTGAGGGGACGTTGGCAGACCTGGAACGGATAACTCCGGATTCCGTTCGAGCCCAGTTTCAACGCTGTGTCCGGCCGAAGGGTGCCATTCTGGGAATCGCGGGGAACGTGACGTTGAAAGAGATTTTGCCCGTCCTGGAAGAAACATATCATGACTGGACGGGTGCGAACGAGATTACGTTGAAGACCGGTGACCGAGGCGCCTTTCGCGAGCACATCGATCACGAATCAACCCAGACGCATATCGGCGTTGCCTATCCGGCGGTCGCGTACGGTGCCGAGAATTACTATCACGCGTGGGCTGCCGTCAACGTATTAAGTGGTGGCATGAGCTGCCGTCTGTTTACAGAAGTCCGCGAGAAACGGGGACTTTGTTATTCGGTTTATGCGACCTTGAATTCGCTGAAGGATCAGGGACAAGTCCTATGCTACGCCGGAACGACCACCGAACGTGCTCAAGAAACGCTCGATGTTCTGCTGAAAGAACTGAGGCGTCTCGGTGATGGAATCGAAGAAGCGGAACTCAACCGCTGCAAGGCCCGAGCGAAAAGCTCGTTGATTATGGCTCAGGAATCGACCGGAGGTCGTGCCGGATCACTGGCCCGCAACTGGTTCTACCTGAATCGCGTTGTCACGCTCGACGAAGTCCGTTCGAAGATCGAAGCCCTTACCACCGAAAGCGTGCTTGAGTACATCAAGTCGCACCCGGCTCAGGATTTCACCATACTGACGATCGGCGAAAAATCTCTTGTGGGATGAGCCCAAAACTGAGATCGGCAGTCGATGTTTTTCAGATCGAGCTCACTCAGTGATTGGCTCAAAGGCGATGTTTTCGAGACGTTTCAATTCGTCGTTGATTTCCGTTCCTTCGAAGAATGAAACCCAGCCGCGAACGGTTTGTGTTTCACCCGGTTCGCAGTCAGGGACCTTCGGGTCTGCATGCAGGCACGGACAAGGGGGATTGCCCCAGGCTCGGACGCAATGATCAAACCCCAAGATGACCCAGCGATTTCCATCGTGGTTTTTGCACGACGCAAAGGGAGAAACGAAAATCTTGTTGTCGTTGGTCTGTTCGGAGAAGCCTGTCAGTCCCTTCAGCATCCCGCACATCTGGATATCCAGTCCAGTCAGCTTTTCGGAAGTCCTGTTGGTGATCGAGAATTCCATCCGGACCCCTGCTTTAACCGATTTGACCTTGGTACTAAGCGTGACCTGATTCGGCAGTTTACGAATGACGGAAAGCTTGCCTGGTTCGTCTCGTTTCCACTCGAGCCGTTCAAGCCGCAAACCTTGCTGATCCCAGATTGTCGGGACATGTGTGTGGGCAAGGTATAAAAGCTCGCGTTTTCCGTTGCGCAAATGCCACACCGCTTCCGGGACATCGACCACAAGGTACCCGCCCTCTTTCCACGGAGCGAACACACTGACTTTGGTTTCGCGCTGAGGTTGAATGGCTCCGTCTAAAAAGCCAATTCGAGGATGTCGGCCGCCAGGGTAAGGGAGAACGACCAATGCTTGCGATTCGACGGGTTTCAACAGATCTAACACGGCCGACTGTTGAATGCGATCGACAAGTGTTTTGGTTTGAAGCGTCGAGAGCGTTAGCACGCTGCCGATTTCCTCCGTGGAACACTGATGGGCCAGCATATTGGTCAGCCAGTATGTCAATTCCTCCGGGGCTTTCGCGGGACGTACGTCGACCGCCGCAGATGCGGCCGCCAATAATGCAGGGGCGACACTCAGGCAGAACACACAAGCGAAAATCCGATTCATAGTCGATCCCTTTGTGACATCGTCACGATTTGAAAGATACAACTGCTTGCTGGTTTGTGGGAATCAAAGCGTGAAACTCGCTGCGTTCGAATCCCGCTCGATCAAAAATGTGTTCGTATTCCGCAAACGTGTAGGCATCGCCATGTGCCGTCGTTGCCAGCATTGTCAGCGCGAATCCGGCCGTGGATGGTGGGTGAATCCGGTCAGGTTCGGGGATGAATTCCAGTGTGATCGTTTTTCCGCCCGGTGCGGTTGCCGCGAAGGCCTTGGCAGCCAGTTTGTCACAAGTTGGCTGATCGAAGTGATGCAGAAAATTGGTCAACAGTACGACGTCGTAGGGACCACCCCATTCGACGTCAAAAGCACTGCCAGGAAGAATTGAGTGACGATCACCGACCTCAGCACGCACCGCATTTTCAGTGGCAACAGTCAGCACGTTCGGCCAGTCGAGCGCGGTGATCCGGGACTGAGTATACTGCCTGGCGATCGTAATTCCGAAAATTCCGTGTCCGGCTGCGACATCGAGAACTCGCAGCGGTTGATGCGGATTACCTCCAACGAGCCCGGCAAGCAATTGAGCCGGCATCTGCATCATCGGCCCCATCGCACGGGCAAAAGCGACCCAGACCGGATTGTCATACGACACCGTCCCCTCGTCCGAGAGGGCTGTTCCACCGCGCCGGACTGCCGTTGTTAAATGACTGAAGCTATCGCGTATTTCTGGTGTCAGCAGAAATTCCAACGTTCCGCCGACGAACGCTGGAGAATGGCGATTCAGGAACACGTTGGTATCGGGCGTCAGTTCGTATCGGTCCTCGTGCTTGGTGAGAAAACCATTGATGGTGAGGCTATCCGCCAGAATTCGAATACCTCGCGGGGAAGCCTGACACGCCTCTGCGATCTCGGTTGCTGTCCGTCTCCCTTCAGCGACCTTCGTAAACAGATCAAGTTCAATTGCAGTTCGAAGTGATTCCGTTTTCTGGTAGGCATTGATCGTATCAAAAAATAACGCCGGCGACGGGGGATGTGCGGTCATATCACTTCTCTCCAGAGAATGGGGGGATGAAAAGATCAAGTCGGGTATTGACGATTCGCTTTGGGATGAATGCACTTTAACGGCGAGATTTTATCAAATCCCTTCCATGGTGTTGTTGGAACACCTGTAGATTTCGTAAAAATGCCTGTTTCATCTGTGAAGATCAGGCCACGATATTTGGACGGTAAGAGATTTGAAATGCCTTTACATCCTGAAGCCGCAGCTTTTCTCGAGCAGGTTGCCCGACAAAAAGCATATCCGTTCGAGACATTACCGATCGATACATTGCGGCGTGCCGCCATCGTCGGCGCGAGTGCCAGCCCGAATCCGCCAGAACTGGCCAGCGTTGAAGACCGTTCCATCGAACAGCCCGACGGAACATCGTTGCCAATTCGCGTCTATACCCCGGTGGGGGCCAAACCGTTTGGAGTCTGTCTTTATTTTCACGGGGGAGGTTGGGTTCTGAACAATCTCGACACTCACGACGATCTTGTCAGACGGCTGGCTGCCGAGTCGGGTTGTTTATTCGTAAACGTCGATTATCGGTTGGCGCCGGAATACAAATTTCCGGCGGCGATCGAAGACGCCTATACGGCACTTCGCTGGGTTTTTGATCATGCGACAGATCTCGGTTGCGATCGAAATCGCATCGCTGTTGCGGGTGACAGCGCCGGAGCGAACCTTGCTGCTGTGGCCTGCCTGATGACGCGCGACCGTAACGGCCCGCCAATTGCCTTTCAGGCATTGATCTATCCGATCACCGATTGTGACTTTGAACGACCATCGTACCGGGAAAACGCCGAGGGTTATTTTCTGACACGGCGTGAGATGACGTGGTTCTGGAACCAGTATGTCTCGTCTGCTGACCAGATGCGTGATCCGTATGCCTCGCCGCTATTGGCCAAGTCACTGACCGGGCTTCCGCCTGCATCGATTCTGACGGCCGAGTATGATCCGTTACGCGACGAAGGTGAAGCTTACGCTGAAGCTCTTCGAGCAGCAGGGGTCAACGTTGCACTGAAGCGTTACGATGGGATGATCCATGCATTCGTTCGTCGGGTACAACAATTCGAATGTGCAAGGATCGCCATACGGGAACTCGGCCAGCAGCTTCGAGCAGCCATCGGATCGAAGTAAGAAGTCAGTCCTTTGTTTTTTATTTTATAACGCGAAATCGGATTCGAGATGCATAAATACGTCATCATGGGTGCTCAGGGTTGCGGCAAGGGAACGCAGGCGAAATTGCTGAAGGAAGAATTTGACATCGTTCACATTTCTGTGGGTGATATCTTTCGCTGGCATATTCAGTCACACACGAAGCTGGGTGCGAGGATCAAGCGATTGATTGCCGATGGGCAAATGGTGAGCGACGAAACTGTCGAACAAATTATTCGTGAACGTCTCGACCAGCACGATTGGAATTTTGGATTCATTCTGGACGGATTTCCCAGGACAAAAATCCAGGCCGAATTCTTTCTCGAAAGCTATGACATCGACGCGGTGATCCACATCGTGGTGCCTGACGAAGTGGTGTTCGAACGCGTGCTCGCTCGCAGGCTCTGCAGTCAATGTGGTCTGGACTACAACTTGATTCATCACCGACCGGCCGACATCGACAAGTGTGACGTCTGCGGAGGTCGACTGGTGATCCGCAGCGACGACAACGAAGAAGGACTTCGTCAACGTCTTCGCGACTATCGAACACAGACAGAACCAGTGCTGGATATTTTTGCGAGAAAAGAACTGGTCATCCAGACGGATGGCAGCCACGACATCGCCACCGTCCAAAAGGACATTCAGACTCAATTGGGACTGCGGAAGACAGTTGACGCCGCCGCAAAACCGAAGAGGACATCGAGGAAGGGATAGCGAGTTGTGCCAATGTGTGACCGAAGTCACTCAGGCATTGGAGGAAAAAATTCTGTGTAATTTTCTGTCCAAATATGGTGTGGCGATTGTTTTTGTCCCCGAGGGACAACAGCAATTTGCCGGTCGTTGAGCGCAGCGACACCACCATATGACGATGTAGCGAAGATCTTGAATCCTGGGGGGATTCCAGAAAAAGGATGTTAGATGGTGTTGTTTCGGAGAATGTAGAAATGTCTCAACAATACACCAGTCGTCCTTCCAGGATGAGATTTCAAACATCGAGCCTGATCCGGTGGTGTCGCTGGCGCTCAACCCCGGTTCATGGCTTTAGTCCTTCCATGACACAGGAAATGCAAAACAATAACGAGTTGTTTCTGTTACTTGATCATTTTAAGCTGAATGTCGAGGTTTTCGGTTCTGGTAGCGTGGGCTTTAGCCTGTGCTACATGTCGTGGCGCACGGGCTGAAGCCCATGCTACTTAATGCGAGAGTTCTCGTCATTTGATTCCGGGGGGATAATCATGAATAGAAATCGGTTGTCATTGACGCATCTTGCACTGCTTACTCTTTTGATGGCAGCCGCCATTTTGAACGCCCAGGAACCGCAGAAGGACAAGCCTGCCCCTTTGCGGGGGATGATCAGTCTTATCGTTCGAGAACCGGTTCAGCGGGAATTGGGAATTGAAAATGAATCGTCAGAACTAGAGAACATACGAAAGTTGCTGAAACCCCTTTCTACCGTTCTTAATCAACGGTTGAACTATCCAACAGAAGAAGACAAAGCTGATCGGCTGAATGCTCAAGAGCTTTATGCAAAGGTCGAAGCGGAATTTGTTGTCGAATTGAAAAAGTTGTTGAAGCCCGAACAGTTCGCCCGACTTCAGCAGATTCACTGGCAGCGTTGGGGCCTGCAGGCGATTCATGATCCCGATCTCGCGAAACAGTTAGAGATCACCGCAGGCCAGTCGAACAAACTGTCGGCAGTGAATCTCGATATTGAAAAACAGCGACGGGAAATACGGGCTCAGGGGGGGGGCGATCGGGCAGCAAAGGTCCAGGAACTCGATGCCGAAAGGGACAGAAAATACACCGAAGTTCTGACAACAGAGCAATTGGCCAAGTTCGAACAGTTGAAAGGGAAGCCGTTTGATCTGCCGGCGCCAGCGATCACGGCGACGTCGTCCAACGTCGCTGTTGGGGGGCCAATTCGAACTCGCCCGGGTGGACTGATGGCATTTGCACTCAGAGAACCAATTCTGAAGGAACTGGGAATTAAGAATGATTCACCAGTCGTTCATGAGATACGCAAATTATCCGAAGCGCATACTACGGAATTACGTAAAGAATTGCGGAATATTAATCCGGTTATCCGCGAAAGAGTCCAGGAAACAGAAGCAAAGCTCCAGGGGCAATATGATCTGGAGCTACAGAAGTTGCTGACCCCGGAACAGTTCGTACGGTTGCGGCAAATCCATTGGCAACAACTGGGTTTGCAGGCCTTAAACGATGCTGACGTGGCAAAGGCGCTGGCGATCACAAAAGATCAGAAGGAACAACTTGCTGCCGCAGAGTTAGCTTTTTTTAAAAATGCCAGGGAATTACTTAACCCACCGGATAGTCGGCCTGTTGGTCCTGTACCCCCTGAGATTCAGAAGAAGATGAAACTCGCGCGGGACGAACAGGAAACGAAAGTCAATGAGATCTTGACCCAGGTTCAGCGAAACCAATTTGCCGAACTGAAAGGGAAGCCATTCGAATTGGAACTGCTCTGGGCGCCGCAGCGCCGCGATGCAAACCAGTCACCCGATCAATAGCCTCAAAAATGAAAGACATTTCATGAAATTTGCGATCTGCCAGGAATTGTTTGAGAACTGGGATTGGAAGCGGCAGTGTCAGTTCATTGCCGAAACCGGCTACACCGGCATTGAGCTGGCCCCGTTCACATTGGCGTCTCGTATCACGGACGTTTCCGTCGCGCGTCGCAGTGAACTGAAGTCGCAGGCCGAAGAATATGGGCTGACAATCTGTGGCTTGCATTGGCTGCTGGCTAAGACAGAGGGATTCCATCTCACGACCAACGATCGAACGGTCCGTGAAGCGACAACGAAGTACCTGATCGAGTTAGGCAACGCCTGTGCGGACCTCGGTGGAACGGTGATGGTGTTCGGCTCACCCGCTCAGCGAAGTTTGTTGCCAGGTGTTTCCCGTGCCCAAGCCTATGAGAACGCCGCTGAAGTTTTTCGAGCGGCAGTCCCTGTCTTCGCAGATCGGGGAGTCAAAATTGTCATGGAACCGCTGACGACTCGTGAGACTGATTTCGTGAATACGTGCGCCGAAGCGGTGGAACTGATCGACAGGGTTGGGCATCCCAACTTTGTGTTACATCAGGACGTGAAGGCGATGCTGAGTGAATCAACTCCAATTCCCGAACTGATCGCCAAATACGCAAACGTGACCGAACATTTCCATGTGAATGACGATAACCTGTTGGGACCTGGGATGGGTCGAACCGATTACCACCCGATCGTGAAGGCGCTGCTTGAAACCGGCTATTCCGGATGGGTCAGCGTCGAGGTCTTCGATTACAAACCGGGTGCCGAATACATTGCTCGCGAAAGCATCAACTACATGCGACGCATTATCGACGAAGTGACTGCCGCGAATAAGGCGGCTGGCCAAGGAGATCGAACGTGACCAATCACGACGATTCCATCAGCGTCGATCTGGGTCCTCGTTCATACGAAATCCCCATTGTCAGTCACCAACTGGCTCATTGCGCAAAACTATTTGAGAAATGGTGGTATATCCGGGATGGCATGTCCTCCGCTTTTTGCATGCAGCCGCCGCCTCACGGGAGCGTCTGGGTTGCTGAGAAGCGAAATGCTGGCCGGCCGTTCGCTCTGATCGTCACCGATGCAAACGTGGCGAATTCACATGCGGGGACTGTACGTCAATCTTTGATCGCCGAAGGCTGGCGCTGTGAAACCGAAATCCTTCCCGCTGGTGAAATGTCAAAGTCGCCCGAAATCTTAAGCAGGGTTTACGATCGTTTGATCGATCTGAATGCAGACCGTCGGACACTGATCATCGCCGTCGGTGGGGGTGTCGTCGGTGACGCAGCGGGATTCGTCGCCGCGACTTACATGCGTGGACTTCCATTCATTCAGGTCCCTACAACGCTGTTGTCGGCTGTTGACAGTTCTGTTGGTGGGAAAACGGGTGTGAATCATCCGCGTGCCAAGAACATGATTGGCGCCTTCTATCAACCGATCGGGGTCTTGATCGACACGGCAACACTCGAAACATTGCCTGACCGGGAATACCGTGCTGGTCTGGCAGAAGTTGTGAAGTACGGCGTGATCCTTGATGCCGAATTTCTGGCCTACCTTGAACATCATGTCGCCGCGATCAATTCGAGAGAGCCTGCTGTTCTGCGTCACATCATCGCACAAAGTTGCCGTTTGAAAGCGAATGTCGTCGAGCAGGACGAGTTCGAGACCAAGGGGCTACGAGCGGCACTCAATTACGGTCATACGTTCGGCCACGCGTTCGAGGCATTGGCCGGGTATGGCCAGTTGCTGCACGGCGAAGCGGTAGCGATCGGGATGGTTCACGCCAGTCGTCTGGCAGAACGGCGTAGTCTCATTGATTCGACTTTGACCAATCGACAGATCGAATTACTTAAAGCGTTGCATCTGCCGACGACTTTGC
>JBAXBD010000034.1:0-19341 GCA_037142165.1 Schlesneria sp.
GCCCCGTGGACAAGACCGCGGGTCCCCAGGAAAAGGCCGCTTTCCTGCTGGTCACGAACTTTGTCGATGACTGGTATCGGCGTTCGCCATCGCGTTGAGCCGCCACAAGCGGTTCGCTCGGAGCTTCCACTACATGAACCTGTGGACCTTTGGCTCCAAGTGAACGCAAGGACCTTTGGCGATACCTACAACGTCAAGTTCGTCGGGTGATTAAAACATCGGTGCACGGCCACACTGGCGGCGAACAACCGCCCATTGTCCTGCGTGCATCAGCCAATGACATCCCTGCATGGCGAACATCGACGCCCCGGTCGGAGCGTATTCAACACCGGTCGGTTTATCGAAATCAGCGTCGCTCATTTTCGCCAAAGCGGCAATCGTTGCTGCGTTGGTCGCTTCGAAAGCAGCCATCAACTCGGACTTTGTGTGAAAATCAGCGGGATTGTCGCTGTGAGAGGTTTCCTTTGTGTACTTTTCAGCGAACCCCGCTGGAAGTTCAGGCATTGAGCCAGGCGCGACTTTCTCGATCATACTGTGCTCGGATGCGATTAAGTGTCCGACCTGCCAGGTGATGTGGTTACAGCCAGGGCAGGGCCGCTTCATCATTTCCTCATCGGTCAGGTCGCTGAGATAACCGGCGGAAATCATTTTTCCGGTGTCGATTGAAATCTTAATGGCGTCACGAACATTCATGGTTTTTCCCTTTTGAAAAATCAACTGTATTTTGATCCGCCCGAACAATTTGGCATCGAATATGGGGGAGTCAGAGTCGGGCCTCGTCACGACGCAGGATGGTGCCGGGTTCCGAGTTGGATGTCAATCAACTTCTAGATCCGCACGAACCCCAGCCACTCATCGAACAGGAATTGCAGTCGCATGGTCAAGAGCGTGATGCGTCCCATCACGGTCAAAGCAAAAGAAGCTCCGAAACTGATCATCAGCACCCAGATTCCGACTCGCGAGATCCGACCGACGAGTCCTTTGTGTTCAACTGAAAAGTAGAAGTACGTGAGGCACGAGAGAACGCTGATCACGATCACGATATTCTGGATCGACTGCTTCCAGTCCAATTCACTACTGCCGGATGCACTGGCCGAGAACACGACCAGGGGCAGTATCGTGCTTCGAACTTGTCGCACGAAATCGGCGTTCAGAAACAGGATCAGCTTCAAACCAGCGGTCGTGCCAACAACAAAGGCCAATGGCCAGCGACCAAGCCAGGCAATCTTTGGAATCAAACGGCAAAAAACCATGCAGCCGAGCACCACCGGGACGACATACAGGTAATCTGCTTTCGCATCTGCGGGGGTATCCGGCAGGAATGCATACCGTGCCACATCGGGAGCCAGCTTGACGAGCACCTTGGCAATCAGAACTTCCCAGTAGTTTGTGACGATCCAGTATCCTGCGGATACGCCGACGATCATTGACTCGGCCAGTTTATAGCAGACATTATCACGATAAAGGTAAGAAAAAATGCACAACGTCAGTAGCGCCGCGATCCAGATTCCTGCGGTGCGGGATAAACTCCAGATCGCTTCCGGATCATCTTTTGCCGCTGGTTCGTAGATCACTGTTTTCACCGCAGGCGCGGAAGCGTCGGTTGTCGGAGGAATAATCTTTCCCGTCGTGGCATCGACGCGTACGACGAATTGCTGACCGACGCCCCGTTTTGTTCCAAAGGACTGGTAAGCCAGAAACAGGCTGCCGCAGAGGAACATAACGGTCCAAAACCGTGTTTCGCGATTCATGGATGCAGTGTCCTTCGATAACGATTCGCCAGGTGAATCCCGTTTCCGAGTACAATCAGGCCGATCATCAACCGATGGGCCCAACGCTGTGCTCCGCCTCGCAAAAAGGCGGGACGCTTACTCCGGTTGGCATAGGGGTTTGGATATTTCGCCGCCAGCATCGATTCGTACTCGATTGCGCCGCGAATTCCCGTGACGAGTCCCAGAAGCTGATCAGGATAGTATGGAAACAATTGCGTTGATTGGACCCCGGTGCAGCCCACGGCAATGGGAATCTTTTGTGGAGTTGCCGCGTATTGCACCCACTCCTTGCCGCCGGGAAAGCCTGCCGAGGCGTTCACAATCAGAGCCATGTCCTTGACGCTGGTCACACCAGACATGATGGGAAGTTGATCCAGACTTGTCCCCCTGGCGTCCTGTGGTCGGGCTTTGCGAATATCGGAAGACATCTGGCTGATCGCAACGGCATCACCCGCGAGATAGCCCAGGTTCACATAATCAACACCGTACACAAAAGGCCGATCACCTGAACCAAAGTCCGCCTGAATGACCCCCTTGATCGTCGATTCGATCATTGGCTTTCCAGTCGGCCAGATTGTGACGAAATAGAGTTTGTGATGCCGAACACAGCAGTGTCGCGTAAAAGCGAGTGCCATGGGATAAAGCTCGGCAGCCGACGTTGGATCGAAGTCCATTGCCATCAAGATCCGGGACCCTTCCGGCAACCTTTCGATTTCGTCGAAAAGTTTGATCGTCGGTGGAGACGGAGTTTCGTCGGAGCCGATCTGTAAAAGAATCGGTGCCAAAACCGCCATCGCCATTGCCAGGAAGATCCAGCGCCGATCGAGGATGTTCAATTTATCGAGTAATCGGGAAGTCATTCGTCACCCCCCAGATATGATCGATCGAGGCCGAGCAGAATTCGCAGTGAAGTGGCGACGACACCGAGAGCGATTCCGATCATGATGGCTCGCTGACCTGCAGTGACAAATGTTTTGCGGATAAATTCTGTCAGGTCAGCAATCGGAATATAAGGGGGCGCTCCTTCGGCGGGAGGGGGCAGAAACAGCGACGTGATTTCGCGATCACGCGTCTGTCCAACAAGCACGATCAGCGCCGTGATCAGTAGGAGAATGGCTTCCACGTTTTTCGCTCGAAAGGCTCGAAAAGCGGCTGATGCGACATAAAAGGCCAGTAGTGCGAACATGGTCGAAACAATCGGGCTGAAAAGGTATTGGTAGATCCACCAGAATCCACTCCCTTCCTGCTGAAATGGCCCGGACCAGGGAAATTGGACCTGCTGTTCTGATTCAGGCACGACGCCGACTTTGAGTAACCCGACGGCGATCGTGATGAAGAACGACAGCAGCGTCACTGCCGAGAAGCCCCAGCCCGCTTCTCGATCGGAAATCTTTTTCAAGTGGTGCAGGCAGAGGTTTGCCCCGCCAAGCAACATGGCGATCGTCGCAACAATCGTGAACCAATCTTCGGCGATTTGTCGCGCGGGCAACAAAGGGGGCGAAAAGTAGGCGACGATCATCAGGCAGCCAACCAGGCTGGCGATCAGTACTGGAACAGTCTTTGACATCAACCACCCTTCAAGACGGTGTCGGTGATCCATTGCGTACGACGCGGGAAATTCTGACCTTCATCATTTTTCCCGCGAGGGGAAATCGAATCCCATGTCGCCAGTGCGCAACCAACGAGTAGTAGGACGATCGCGGCCAGCTTGCCGAAGTCCTGTCCCTTGAGCATCCCTAATTGTGCGGGTTCACCCGACAGATACGCCGATGCCGCAAAAAGTTCTTCGCCGAGCAATGTATAGTCACATGCGGCCACAAAAAACGGAAGTTGTGTCGTTTCGGCAGTCCCTGCGATTTGGATCGCACCAACCGCATTACCCGCTTCAGCAAGGAACAGAGATTCGGCAAAAAACTTTCCCAGGAAGAAACAGGCTGCTGGTTTTTCGCGGTACATCCATCCGCAAACTGATGCGACGTAACCGAACTGTTCGTCGGTGATGTAATGAATACTATCCTCGTTGTAGTAGTCGGGACGACCCGCCGCGAGAGCCGCTGCCTGGACCGCTTCCCGTGCCGCTGTCATCACCAGAGCACGCGACGTCGGGACTTCGAGCGGCGTGTCATATTCGGCCGCCATTTTTGCCACGCTGGATAGAACCATCAGCCCTGCGACCGTATCAATCTCTTTGATATCTTCGATACCGGGTACAAACAGGATCGGCTTGCCCATTTCGGTCGCACGCCCAACCGCTTCTTCCATCGCCAGCAAACCGGCGATCGGTCGAACATAAAACGGTTTTCCTCGTCGAGCCAATTCCGTGCAGATGATCACTGTGGCACAAATCGCAATCGTCAGCAGTGCAAACGAAGTTTTTCCGGTATCGAACCAGGCAATTGGCTTGGTTGCGTCTGCGATCTCTTCGGCGAATGTCAACGTGGGAAGGGCCAGTAAGAAAAACAGTACCGTCAACGTCTTCATCAATGATCGCACCGCACGGGCTTCGCCCGCAACCCAATCAAGAGAAGAATCTGAACCACGAAAAACACGAAAAAAAACAGCCGAGGCGAACCGGGCGGCGTCAGCCCCCGGATTCTTATCACCAGGCGAGCGGGAATGAAAATCCATTGGTCACCCCTCAATCAATTCGACGTTAGCACGAGGGACAGTCACCTCCGACCCATTGGTCAGAGTGACGTTGACCACACGCGCCAGCGATTCAGACTCCAGCACAACCTGCTCATGAGGCAAGCCGGTGACCCGGCCCAATTCACCAAAATATGGCTCGCGGATCACACGAACTGAAGAACCCAGATCCAGCGCACCCGCAACCCGGCCGGCATCGCGGTTTTCGTCAGATAGGGGGACAGCCAATGGAATCACGATCTCAGGCCGCATAACTCCGGCACGAATCTGCGTCGCACCATTGACGCTGGCTTCGCGACCGGCATGCGAAGCGAGAAGATCGAACGTTCGGCGAGCCATGGCGATGTCGCCAAACCCTTCCGTGACAATGATTGTCGTTCCCAGCTTCTCTGTCCCCGTCACCGCGACGCCCAGGTCATAGCCAAGAATCTCTCGCAAATCGTGGTCGTCGATCCCTCCCGCTACGATGGCCGACACACCGACTTGAATCGCCTTTTGAACGGCAGCTCCCGTAATTCTACGACCTCCGACGACGATCATGCCCCGGTGTTCAGATGTAATCACGTTTTCAGTCAGATCTTCGTCTGGAGACTTCGCGACAAGACAAATCTTGCCGAACGCTTCGCCACCAATTCCAAAAATCCCTTGAATCAAGGCCACGTCCGCTTCGACGACGACCCCTTCATTCGGAATCACCTCGACGATCGTTCCGGAAAGATAAGCGACGGTCTGCACGGCATTCGGAGCACCTCGCAATATCACCTGACCTGTGATTTTGGAAATCGCTTCGATCGTCCCGGTCGATGGCGAAGGAAACTCGGCTTTGAAGAAACCGAAAAATCCTTTTGTACGTGCCAACGCTTCACCGGCATGGACTGTCTCACCGATCGTCCTCAGCATACTGCGCGAGAGTTCCGACGAGGAAATCCCCAATCGTTTCGCGAGGTTAACTGGAATAGCGTCGCCCGGAAGAAAAGTTCGAGCAACAACTTCTTGCGCACTGACTCGATCGCCCACCTGAACCAGGACATCACCGGTCAGCGGCAGAAGCCTGCGGCACCGCCATCTGCAGCCGCGTGAGACCATCAATCCTGGAGTATAAGCCTGTGCCATGCGTTCCAATCCATACGCCACAATTCATATCTGCGGATCGTCGCAAAGAATTGGAGAGACATCAATCAACAGAACGGGCAGGAACACAGAAAAGCTTCCTTTGAAGAAAAGTTTCGAAATTCACGAAGTCTTTTCGCTGATGATGAAGTTGTCTATTATTCAATTAATTTTTCAGTGACGAAAGCAAAAATTGCGGTAAAAATTGGCAGTCTAAGACCAAGTAGATTGAAATAAGATCGCCGATACTGTACTTTAAGACAGAAGTCGTAGAAAGAAAAATGGGCCACGCATTTTTTTGTTGAGATAATACGCGGAGAATTTTAGCTTCAGGGCGATTTATGTTCATGCAGTAACCTAATTCAATTTCGTTGCAATGTGCTGGCGTTGTGTGGGGTGCGAGAAATGAGCGCGTTTTTATGCTTCGGTATTTCAATAGGAAGCGCGGTTCAAAATAATCGTGTTTACGATTTGAGTTGCGTTCACTTTCGTTTTTGGAAGTCTGTCGCTTTTTGTTTGTTCGTCGCGTTGTTCGTTGGTGATTCGTGCGGGCGGTACGTGGCTGCATTGGATTTTTCGATCGAAGAAATCCGCGATTCTGTCCATAAGCAAACGCAAAAGATTGAGACCTTAGATGGTCGACTGCAGATTATCTTTCAAACGAAGGCATTCAAACGTGTCCCATCGGCACCACTCGTGATGGAAGATTTAACGATCGATACGGATTTCAAAGTTGACTTGATCCATGGGCGTACGTTTCTGGCTACCGAACGAACCTGGTATTACCGTGAGATTTCTGACTCACCCTTTTCGGTTGAGTATTTGGACACGTTTGACGGCGAAGCGGGATATCATCTCGAACGGACGTTAAAAGTTTCACCAGTCACTTCAAGACTGCCGCTTAATTTTCCGTACACGTTAGCGGTGGGGGTTAAAGACGGTACGACAGTCCACCGCGTGATTAGTCGGCTCGCGGGGCTGCCTATACCCGGCGCAATGGTGTCGCTAGCTGCGGTCCTCGGCTCGCCAGAGGCTCGTATTACAGGCAAGCGAACGATCGATGGCCACCGATGTGTCGACGTTTCCGGGGGCGCTGGAGCTTGGCGTGTTGATGCAAGCCTCGATCCATCGGTTTCTTGGCTCCCAAGGCGGCTGGTTGCCGCATATCAATCTTCGACGGCACCGTCAACTGCACCGACGTTTGATCTTCAGACCACGGAATTCGGGCAGTTCGAAACGGGTGTTCCGAACGATGTCGTCTGGTTCCCCGTTCGTGGACGGGAGATCCACATGGGGACAACGACGGTCGATTTGATTCTCAACGAATTACGGATTAACACGCCGATGTCGAAGGAACAATTCAAAGTTGACCGAACAGCGCTGCCCGAGGGCGTGCGCGTCGAAACGCCCTCAGGTACGACGTACACAGGCGGTCGCGAGGATTTGTGGGTGGCGATGGACAAACTTGTGGACGAAAAAACCGCAGTGATGCAAGCGATCATTGAAAAATCTCGCGGTCCCGCTACGAACAACCGGCCATTGCCACCCATGCAAGCTGTGACGGAATCGGGCGGCGGCGTGATGCCAACTATCGTTGGCATCAGTTCAGTGGTGTTGATTGTAATTGGCATTTGGTTGGGACGAAAGCCGTCATAATCAAGTTTGTTCGCATTGAAAAAAGGGGAGTAAAATGAAGGTCGCACGTGCTCTAATCTGTATCGGAATCGTCGGAATTACAATCAGCCTTTTGCCCATAGTACATGCCCAGTTACCAGGAACGGGTCCAGGCACAGGCCCTGGCCCGTGCGGTGTGTACCTAGGCGGTGGATGCTGGTGTTCGTATCAGTCGACTGATAATGGCGATGGCAACGGCGCGTATTGGTATTTTTGCGATGGTTATCAAATTGGCGTTTCCGCGTGTCAAAACCTCGGCGGAGCTTGTAGAATCCTAAATCCTTACAAATGCTTTACAAATTTTTCTACGCCCCGTGTTAAGTGCACCGGCGATTTCGGTCCTTGTGCCATTGGGTGCGCAGTTATCGATTCCCAGTGCCAGACCATGGGAACCAAGTGTTATTAACCGCAGATAAAATGAATGCGAGGATGTCAGCATGCGTTATCGACGGGGAACGACGATTGTCGAATTGCTTATAGCGATTGGATTAGTCGGGTTATTGGTAGCGCTTGGTTTGCCGGCTGTCCAGATGAGCCGCGAAAAATCTCGTGCATTTTTGTGCCGAAATCGTCTGCGTAGTTTAGCAATTGCGTCGCAAAATCACCAATCAACCCACGGAGTTTTTCCTCGCGGCGGAGACATGGTCAACGACGGTACAAATGGAGGATGGCCTCGATCTCATTCGCCCCACGTTTATCTTCTTCCGTTTCTGGATGAAGTTACAACCTTTCGTCGGATCGACATACGGAGCCCTGCGGAAAGGGAATTGCGCATCGTCGACGTTGATGGCGATCCCAACGGCGAAGTCAAGAAATTGAAATTGCCAATCTTCGTTTGTCCATCTGACGGAGGTCCCAACGGTATCGGACGGAATAATTATCGCGGGAATATTGGGATATCGTCCGCGCCGCATTCTTTTTGGCAGTCGAGTTCGACGGACCATGGGGCGTTCTTTCCGCCGCAACGAGCATGCAGCCCGACTGATTTTCCCGACGGCCTTAGCCAGACTGTCGCTTTCTCCGAACGAGTTGCGGGGGACGGGGCCCATCGGACCTATTCCCCTTCGCGCGACTGGTGGTATGCGGCCTATCGAATGAATGGATTGGATCTTGGCCAAATGACAAGCTCGGAAATCGACCGATGGTTTTTGATCAATTGCGGTCAATTGCGAGACCCGACGCCGCCCCACGCTTCTGACATGGGTATGTATTGGATTTACGCCGGATTGATGGATACATGGTATAACCATGCGTTGACCCCTAATAGTCCTACGCCGGACTGTGGTGTGCCGGACGGCATCATGTCCGCCGGGCTTGTAACAGCCCGCAGCCAACACTCGGGCGGCGTCCATATTACTTTTATGGACGGCAGCGCGCGTTTTGTTTCAAACTTCACTGATATACGGGTTTGGCAAGCGTGGGGGACGCGTGACGGTTACGAAATTTCGTTTGGCGAATGACACGACGCCCAATTGTTTAAACAATTCACGGTTTGTTGGAGCGGGAGGCTGAAATGAGCAAACTTCGCGGGGCTACGTTTGCGGCCGCTTTGTGTGGCATTGTCGCATTGTGCGCGATCGGACGTTGGTTAGTTATATCTCCAAGTATTGCTGCGTTAACGGCGGATAGGGATTCCCACCAGTTTCACGCAACGGACAGCGAATTAACGACGACCTTTCGCTTACGAAACAGCAGCCGGGCGCCTGTCGAGATCACGTCAGTAAAAGCCTCTTGTGGTTGCACGTCTGCGAAAATCCAGTCAACGAAACTCGTTCCAGGCTGCGAAACAGTACTCACCGTCTCAATGGACTGGCCGTTGGCTGGAACGGTCGAAACTCAAGTGGCCGTTGAAACCAACGTTTCCCAATCGCTCCCACTGATTCTTCGGGTCACGGCTGCCGCGAAGTCCGACGACTCCAGAATCGTTATGATCCAACCAGACACGATCCGTTTGAATTACGAGAAATGTCCTGAACGGGACCTGAGAATTGTAACCATTGAAAACGGTACTGACGCTTCAAAGAGATTGGAGCTAAGCTGCAATTTGGAAGGCGTGTCATTTGCGCTGACTGGCGAGAAGTCGCATCCTTTGCCGGATCACACATTTTCACAATTCGAGAGGACGTATCGCGTTCGTTTGCCGGTAGGCACCGTAACAGGAACGCAATTAGGATCCATTTCGTTTCGTTTTGGTCCCACCATCGGTACAGCACCGCTTAGTCGCTCAATGCTGATCGAAGTTGCCCGGCAATAATAACTGTCGATATGACGAATCAGAAATCGGTACGAGATTTTTTGAACAAAATCTTGAAAATTGCCGGGGGCTCCCGACTGGTTGCACATTAAGCGTATCGCTGCCTGCGGGCCAATTCCCTCACCGCATAGTTATTTTACAGGTATAGTAAAATCCTAGAGAAATGCCGTACGGGTTACCTCTGGCGGACTTTAAGATGGTCTTTTTGAATCCCTGATTGTCGCCGTATGTGCGGCGGATCCCGCGTCGGCGGTGCCCGGCGTGCCTACGTCCAAAGTAATAAAAATCCGGCTGTTATCCGTTGGACTCGAAATTGTCCATCCCGCTTCAATCATCAAATTGCAGAGGATCATCGTCGAATTCTAGAGTGCAATACAATTTCGTTTTCGCATACAGAATCGACACATTGGTCACTTCCTTCTGAAATAAATGGTATTCCTCGGAGCCGTTCCCTGCGCCGACAGCGCACGAAAATTTCGCGGCCCCGCTTCAAACAAATGGTTGTCATTCGCATCGCATCTTCCGGGTGCATTTCATGCCGCTGCTAAGCCGATGATAATTGGCATCGTCTTAGCTGTGATCATTATCATCGGTATTTGGTTGGGGCGAATGTCGAGCTGTTTCGAGACGAAATCACCACCAAGCTTTGGATTGACCTGCGAACCCCTCTTTGGCAACGCAGTGATTTTTGGTCAGGGAAACAGGGATAATTTGAAAAAAGCGTGGTGGTGACTCTCAAACGTCAAACTCTCTACCGACCTTGCGTCATTGGAAGCAACGACTGGACAGCAATCGAATGAGTCAAACGGGTTGTTTGGGAGAAGAATTAGCTTGAAAATCGCTTCTTCCACGACACAGGGTCGGTGGACAGCATTTTTCATAAACGCGTTCCAGGATGACTACCGTTTTCTCGAAGAAAAATCCTGGCGTTGCCTGTAACGGCGTGTTCCCGCGAATTTTCATGCAGGAAGTCGTCGAACGTTGATTCCGATCAGGAAATACAGCCAGCCATTGAAAATGAGGTCGATACCCAAAAAGGTACCGATGACCCACAGGCCCGAAAACGGGATTTGTTGCCAGATCATGACTCCCAGCGCCAGCGTGATAATTCCGTTGATCAGAACCCAGCCTCGGCCGCGAAACAGCCCTGACAATGCGGCAACGATTCGGAATAACCCACCCACCATGAAGAACGATGCCATCAGCAGCGTGTAGACAATCGCCGCCTCGCCGGGATGCTTAACGCAAATCGCTCCCATCACCAGTTGTAGCACTCCAGTGAAAAGCGTCAGGAAAAAGCCGCCCCAACTTCCTGTGAAGAACGAACCTGCGATGTATGTCGCACCACCCAGGATCAGGAAAAATCCAATCACCTCAACTGTTGCGATGGTGTAAAGAGACGAATACGTGAGAGCAGAAACGCCAAGTGCGATCAACGCCACGCCAAGGGCCACAAACCAGATCCATGCCCCTTGCAGCTTCTTCAGATCTTCTTGAATATTGGGTGACAACCTGGAAAATGGACTGGTCGAAGGGGTGTTTGGTGTCTCGGTCGACATGTGCGAATTCCAGGTGAGATTGTTGATATTGTTCGAGCGTGGATATTACCTGAATCGATGGTAGTTGGCGAACTCGCATCGATCATCAAGTAAAATCCACGGGACGCACTCTCTTGGAAATTCATCTCACCCGACGGGGCGTGGGGGCTTCAGATTCTTTATCCCATTCGACGTTATGACGTTTCTCCATTTTCTTTTGCCATCCAAGATAGACGGTCCTCAGTGGCAATTGCGCTAACGATTCGTACGGAGACTTGATAATCGGGTAAAGGCCCGTAAAACGCTCGGCCAGGAAGCGTTTTCGTTCCGCCTCTTGCTCCACACCCCCGTCGTTCCTTGCGGAGTCACGATCGCGGACTTTGACGACATAGTAGGTTGATTTGCTGCGGTTACTCGCGACACCAATTTCGCCTTGTTTCAGGTCTTCGAACACCACCTTCATAAAATCGTTGTCCACGTTCGGAATCAACGGAATGTCAGTAACCAATGGATCACCCTGGGACGAAGGAACACTTTGAGGTGACGAAAGCCATGTGAACTCTGGCGTTTCAATTACAGTCAAGGCAGGATCATTGCTCTGGCCGGTTGACGATTCGCCTGAGACTGCCGCAACAAGATTGTTATTGGCCAGTTTCGCTTGGGCGGCCAAGGCGTTGGCTCGTTTTTCGGCCAGCAGTCGAGCCTGATCAAACTTCCATGCTCGAACCGCTTTTTCACGAACGGCCTCGTCCTTTAATTCCGTGAGGTGGGCGGGGGTATCGTTTATTTTCCAGTATGCAAAAGAGCCACGTCGCGTCCTGAGATCCGCTCGCCGAGGCGAATAAAGTGGCATTCTCGATTCGCCTTTTTCATCCCGCATCATCACATCGCTGGCAACGGGAGAACGTTTCTGGTTTTCGAATGCGGTACCAATCGGCTGAGCCAACAGTTCCTCGTATTCCCATTCCGGCGTTTCTTTGTATTCAAGATCGTTGTCAGCAGCGTACTTTTTCAACTTATCTGCGATGACTTTGACCTTTTCAACTTTCTCTTTCGGATCAATCGTTGTGTCATAATCCAAGCCGAGAGGGACCATGAACTCGCTGGCCTGATCGAGGGCCGCAGCGATAATGCCAAACGCGCGTTCCCGCGCAATGGTTTCCCGAATCTCCAGTTTTAAGTCGTCGTTCAGTTCTCGCAATTTCGGTTGAGGCAACGATTCTGGCGAATCACTGAGCTTGGGGAGCGAAATTTCGGCAGCACCCGGTTCTGCAGTTTTCTTCTTGCCGTCGTCGTCGTCAGAAGTCGGAGTCGCAGGGGGTGCCGGGATGGACTCAGGAGATTTTGCGTCGTCCTTCGCTTCTGTGGCAGCTTCCTGCTCTATTTTCTTTTCTGCAGAAGCCTCATCGTCACCGCATTTCGAGTCAGATTTCGATTCCGATGCATTTTTGTTGTCGCCAGGCTCTTCGTCCTTTTTCTGATCCCCATCATCAGTTTTTTTCTCGTCTGCTGCAGGTGCCGGCTTCTTTTCTTCAGTTTGTGGGCTCTTTTGATCTTCCGGTTTCAACGCATCCGCCGAGTTGGGTTCGGCTTTCTCTTCTGGAAGCTTCGGCGCCGTTGATTCCTTCATGACTGGTGCGCGATAGCGGTCCTTATTCTTCTCGTAGTATTCGCGCACTTCTTCGTCGGTTGGATTAATTTTCTTCTCAAACTTCTCGAAGTCGGCCGTCAGGTAAGCGAGTTGGACCCGAGGCATGGCCATAAAGCCGGGTTGAGATTCGTCCACCCAGCGTGAATTTTTGTATTTCTCGAAGAATAGGGTCAGTTCCGCGTCGGATGGCTTACTAACGTCGCTGACAAAGTCACTGACGGGAATGGCCACCGCCTGCAAAGATTCTTTCAGATTCATCATTTCATACGAATCCCAAAGTTGATGAGGCGTCTGCTGCATGTAGCGCAGTGGCTCGCGCGTCTGCGCGTACTGAGCAAATTGGGGTGGGACTTGAACCTCGACGGTCGGTGGCACCATCAAACGCATTGCGAGTTGCGCCGCCAGTTCCTCTTTCAAATTGTCCAGCAATTCACGCTGACCCAGCTTTGCTTCACTGAGACTGACGCGACTATCCTGCTTAGACAGAAAACCATTAAATACTTTCTTGAGAAAATCATTTGCCCCTTCGTCAGAAATTTGAATTCCCAGTCTTTTGGCATCAGCCAACCAAATGCGCTGTTGCACCAGCGATTGGTCGTCAATCCCGCCAAAACCAGCAAACCCAAGCTGTTGCCCGCCACTCAGCTTGCGAGAGGCTGCGGAGAAATACATATTCGTCCGCTGCCGTTTCTGAGCCATTCGGTCGAGATCCTGCCGCGTGTAATTGCCCATGGCGGTTTTCACAACGGGCTTAGCCTGATTCATCGCGCTAAATCCGATGAAACCGGCAATGAATCCGGCCAGTAATCCACCGACGCCGTACTCGGTCGTTTTCTGACGAGGGTATCCGATGATGCACATCGCTGCCCCGACCAGGCAGCCGATCATCAGGGCACCACCCAGAGGAGACATCGGCCCTTTGCCTCGGCCAAAATCGTCGAGAAATAGAAACGAAACCATCGAAAGAACGGTTACAACAACCATCCACTGACGTTGATTTCGACGAATTGACTGAAAGAACTTGGTGCTCATCAACGGAATCCTTTTCCTGATAACGGCCTTGCCCACACGAACTGACCGCTTTACTGGGGCAAAAGGCTTGAAATAACCGTCAATGAGCTTCGAAAACGAAGCCAATTGAGGTCAGCTTTTATCCTGTTTGGCGGTGTGATTCGCAGACTGCGGCAAAGCGACTGACAAGCCCGAGGCTTGACAGACCCTGTCACGATTCCTTATTGGAATTCCCCGTGCAGTCGTCGGCATTGTAGCTAGACAAGCTCGGCACACAAGGGATTTACCGATCTCACCCGATCACCCAGTGCATTCTGCTGTCGGCAGTTGCGCCGCGCAAGTCGTAGTCGTTAAGAAGGACGAGCCTCATCAGAATCGGGAAGTTGGGTCAGTTCCTTTGTCAATTTAATGAATGCAAACGGAAAGTTTTCCGGTGACAGAAAAGTCAATGAAACGCCTTGTTATCGTCGAATCTCCTGCCAAAGCCAAGAAAATCGGCGGGTATCTCGGCAGCAATTACACGGTCATGGCCAGCATGGGTCACGTTCGTGATTTGCCCGAAAGTGCAAAGGATATTCCCGAGGAGATTAAGAAAACAAAATCGAATCTCGCCAAGTATGGCGTCGATGTCGACAACAGTTTCGAACCGCTTTACATCGTCAGTGATCGCCGAAAAAAACTGGTCAAAGAATTGAAGGACGCCCTCAAAGGGGCTGGTGAACTGCTACTCGCAACCGACGAAGACCGCGAGGGAGAAAGCATTGGCTGGCATCTGGCCGAAGTTCTTGCCCCCAAAGTCCCCGTTAAAAGGATGGTCTTTTCCGAAATCACAAAAGAAGCAATCCTCGAAGCGGTGACACACACGCGAGATCTTGACATGAACCTCGTCGCGGCCCAGGAAGCGCGACGAATCATCGATCGTCTGTACGGATATCGTCTTAGCCCGCTGCTATGGAAAAAGGTCAAGCCAAAGCTGTCAGCCGGTCGTGTTCAATCGGTGGCCGTGCGTGTTCTGGTCCGACGCGAACTGGAACGTCTGGCGTTTAAGTCGGGTAGTTATTGGGACTTGAAGTCGACACTCGCGACGGCAGACGGTTCTGTGTTTGACGCAACTCTTGCCACGGTCGGCGGCGAACGGGTCGCAACGGGAAAAGACTTTGATGAGAGCACCGGAAAACTCAAAGCCGATACCAAGGTCCTGCTGCTTGACGAAGCGACCGCACGAAAGCTGCAAGCCAGGCTTCAGAATCAACCATGGGATGTCACGTCTGTTGAAACACGGATGCAGACGCGAAAGCCCTACGCTCCTTTTACGACCAGTACATTACAGCAGGAATCCAATCGTAAGCTTGGCCTGACCGCTCGCGACACGATGCGGATCGCTCAAAGCCTGTACGAAGATGGCTATATCACTTACATGAGAACAGACAGCGTGAATCTTTCGCAGGAAGCGCTCAATGCGGCCCGGAAGTCGGTTCTCGATCGATATGGGAAAGAGTATCTCAGCCCCGAACCGCGGCAGTACACGACCAAAACCAAGAACGCCCAGGAAGCACACGAGGCAATCCGTCCTGCCGGGACGGAGATGAAAACGGCGGAAGAGCAGGGATTATCGGGACGCGAAGCCGCGCTTTATGCATTAATCTGGAAACGTACGGTCGCCACGCAAATGGCCGAAGCACAGTTGCGGTTTCAGACCGTGACGGTGACGGTTCAGGACGCCGAATTCAAAGCAACCGGACGTCACGTTGAATTTCCTGGCTTTTTCCGTGCCTATGTGGAAGGGGTCGATGATCCAGAAGCGGCACTGGACGATCAGGAAGCTTCCTTGCCGCCATTAGCCGAGCGAGATCGTCTGAAGTGCCAGGTACTCGATCCTGTCGGGCATGAAACTAAGCCTCCAGCGAGGTATACCGAAGCGACGCTGGTTAAGGCGCTGGAAGCCGATGGGATTGGTCGCCCAAGTACGTATGCAACGATTATCGACACGATTATCAATCGTGATTACGTGGTGAAAAACGGATCTCAACTAGTTCCGACGTTTACCGCGTTCGCCGTCAATCAGTTGCTGGAAACCTATTTCCCAAAACTGGTTGATTATGGGTTCACCGCCAAGATGGAGCAGGATCTGGACGATATTGCCAGCGGCCAGGGAGATCGGCTTCCATATCTTCAACATTTTTACAACGGCTCCGAGGGGCTTGACGCTCAGGTCAAAGCGAACGAAGAGGCAATCGATCCTCGATCGGCATGTACTCTGAACTTTGACGGTTTGACATCGCGAATTCGCGTCGGGAAATTTGGTCCGTACATCGAAACTGAACGTGGTGGAGAGACTGTTACCGCGTCGATTCCCGACAGCCTGGCACCGGCCGACATCACGAATGCGATCGCGGATAACTTGATTGACCTCAAACAGAAGGGGCCGCAATCCCTGGGTGATCACCCGGAAACCGGCCTGCCGATGTTCCTGATGGTTGGCCCGTTTGGTCCGTACATCCAACTCGGAGAAATGGGCGAAGATGGTACGAAACCCAAGCGGGTCTCGCTGCCGAAGACACGAGACCCGAGTACGATCACATTCGACGATGCAATGAAGTATCTCGCGCTTCCACGTCAACTGGGTAAGCACCCGGTCACCGGACATGTGGTCAACGCAGGAGTGGGGATGTATGGCCCGTATGTGAAGCACGAAAAGACCTTTAAATCGCTCGACAAGACCGATGACGTCCTGACCGTGACGATGGAACGCGCCATCGAATTGCTGGCTCAGGCGAAGACAAAGGCGGTGCTCATTCCACTGAAAGAGCTTGGACCACATCCGAAGGACAATGAGCCAGTCCAGATCTTTGATGGACGTTATGGTGCTTACGTGAAGCACGGTAAGATCAACGCAACGCTGCCAAAAGGGACAGACCCGCAAGCGTTCACGCTTGAAGAAGCAATACCAATTCTTGAAGAACGTGAGGCGCGTGGACCGGCTCCAAAGAAGGGGCGAGGTCGCTCGGCTTCCGCTACACCGAAAGCTGCTGCTCCCAAGAAAGCAGCGAAGAAGGCCACAAAGAAGCGAACAAAGAAGGCTGCCGAGTAACGCGCGGTGACGGATTCACCTTGTGCTTGTCAGGCGATGCGTTAGAGTTTTCGAAGTGATCACGATTGGTTCACCCGATACTGGCGTCCGAACTGTCGGCTGATCGGATGAACGCCCGCCTGGTTAACATGGGTAAGCTGTTTTACAAATTGGTTTCCTGATCGAGACGATTCATGAATTGGACCGGTTGGTTGGCTCTTATCGCGGTGTGCTTGTTCGGTTTCGCGGTTCGTGGATCTGCCGATGAACCCCATCGTAGTCCGCTCGCTCTGGCGATCTCACCTTCCCAGACGGTCTGCCTGAGCGCAAATCATACCGCAGGAACCGTTAGTCTTGTTCACCTGAAAGAAAGACGAATCCTCGCGGAACTTGGGGTCGGTTGCGGTCCAACTGATGTCGCATGGCTGGATGAAACAACGGCGTTAGTGAGCCTGCAGAATGATGATTCAGTTGCGGTCGTGAAACGCGATGGAGCTACTCTCTCACTGCTCAAATCGGTTGTTGTGGGGGACGAGCCAGGCAGTTTGGCCGTTTCGATCAATCGACGTCGTGCGTTTGTCACACTGGGGGGCGAGGACTGCGTTGCCGTACTCGACCTGGATCGGCTCGTTTCGGCGAATGGAGCTCAGGTCACGGTTGTTGTTGATCGGATTGACGTCGGAGGAATTCCTCGGACTCTGGCAATTTCGCCGGACGACCAGTGGCTTGTGACCTGTTGCGCGGTTCCCTGTGAAGTCTTCGTGCATGATATTTCCTCGATGAAACAGATCAGTGCCCGAAAAGTTTTCGACGGCGGGTTTAATCCAGGCGTCCCAGTCATCACGAGCGACTCGCAACTGGTTGTTCTGCCAAGTGCGGTCAATCGCGCATTTTCGGTTACGGCCGGAATGATTGATATCGGCTGGGTGATCGATAACCGACTGACGAAGCTTCCATTGCCGGACGGCGATCCGTCTGATCAGAAGCAACTCGGTCTGGACATTCGGGGCAAAGCAGTTGGCGATGCAAACTCCGTCGCCTTCAGCCCTGACGGAAAAATAATCGTTGTCACGTGTGGAGGGACCCACGAACTGCTGGTGCTCGATTTCCCCACGATTCCCTGGCCGTCTGGCGATCCTGGAGATTTTTTGCCTGAGGTCTTGCGTAAAGACGCGACTCGATTCCGAAGAATTAAACTTGGTGGTCGCCCGGTCGATGTTCAATTTGTCGGGGAACGTCACGTTGTGGTGGCGAATTATCTGTCCGATTCAGTGCAGTTTATCGATCTCGAAACAGATCAAGTGACAGAGACCGTGCGATTGGGAGGGCCTGATGAACCAGGGATCATTCGTCGAGGTGAAATCGTGTTCTACGACGCTGATCGATCCCTGCATTCCTGGTTCAGTTGTCACACTTGCCATACCGATGGACATACTTCGGGGCAGGTGTTTGATACGCGGAACGATCGAACTTATGGGACACCAAAATTGATTCCCTCACTTCGTGGTGTCGCCGAGACCGGGCCGTGGACCTGGCATGGTTGGCAAACCGATTTGAAAAACGCAATGAAGACGTCGTTGACCGAAAGCATGAATACGGAAAAGCCGATTTCCGAGGAAGACGTAGAATCGCTCGCGGCCTACATGGAAACGATCGTACATCGAAAGAATCCCCGTTCGAATTCCACCTCGCCAAATGTTGTTCTGGGACGGCAGTTGTTTGAGGGGAGGGCTGGCTGTTCCAAGTGCCATTCCGGCACCACGTTCACCACGGTTGAGACATTCGACGGAGCGGTCGAGGATCCGAAAGACAAAAACAAACTCTATAACCCACCGTCATTGAAAGGTGTTTCTACTCGAAGACGTTTTCTTCACACTGGCAAAGCGAAAAGTCTGGAACAGGTTCTGACAAAATTCCATCGACCTGAAGACCTGGTTGGTGAAACACTCAATGATGCCGAGACAACGGCGTTGATCGACTATTTGAAATCGCTCTGATTCAGGTCTCGTTTGCCAACTGAGCGGATCGACGCGACGAATTTTGAAAGTGTTTTCGAGAGGCCAGCTTTAACGATTCTCACAGAAGACACGTCTCGCGCGCAGGTCAATTGGGTTCCTTCGGTTCGGCAGGTCGCTACTATCCGTAACGATCAGTCGCCCGCAATGGAATGCGTGACATGTCGCCATCATCGCGACATCGCCCGCAACTTCATGGCGGACGGGGACTCGAAACCTGAATGCTGAGTTCGACATGCCGAATCCAACTTTAAGGGCTTCGTCGGATCAGATAGCCAGTTAAAAAGCCACTTGTGAAACGGTATCAGGGAGGAATCGTCTTGATGTTTAATCGTCTTGTCACAGGAGTTTTGGCCTTCTTGCCAACACTTCTTTGTTTCACACTTCACGCAGCGGAAACGCCTAAAGTTATGAAAATCACCAGTATTGAAGGGATCACTGAGTATCGTCTTGAAAACGGCATGAAGGTTTTGCTCTTCCCTGATCCATCAAAGCCAACCGTGACGGTCAACCTCACTGTGTTCGTCGGCTCACGACACGAAGGGTACGGCGAAGCGGGGATGGCACACCTGCTGGAACATATGCTTTTTAAAGGGACCC
>JBAXBD010000035.1:0-19236 GCA_037142165.1 Schlesneria sp.
GCCTGAAGGCGTGCTGAACCGCCAACTGTGAAATCTGAATACCCGACTTCTCTCTTCAAAAACATCGGTTTTTAATCAGGTATTTGTCATGAAATGGATGCATTGGATCGCCGGTTGGTTTGGGAGTGCGACAAAGTCGATTGGTTCGCTCGGTGTTGGTCTGCGAGCGGCACTTGGCGGTGGTTCACCCGGTGGCTGGGCTTCGGATCATCGCGAGGAAACGGCACATAATACCGGTTTCAATTATATCGCGATTCATGCCATTGCTTCGCAGGTGGCTGCTGCGACTGTGACAGTCTTTGCCGATGGGGATCAGCAGGCGATCCGGCATTCCAAGCGAAAGTCACTGGCCGTTCGGGTCGGTTCCTTCACGAAATGGAAATCGATTTATGGTGCGGATGATCGCGAGACTGATCCGCTGCCGACGACTCATCCACTGGTCCGGCTGTTGAAGCGACCGAACGGATACGAGAGTGGTGCCAGCTTCCGGTATCGGCAGGCTCAACAGATTCGATTGACGGGGACCTGCCTGATCTGGAACGTCCCGAGCGTTTCAGGGCCGACTTGCGAACGTTACGTGATCCCGACAGCGATGGCCTCGCCAGTGGCTCCGACGGCGGAACTTCCGCGAGGTGGCTGGCGGATCAACCCAGTTGCCTCGCGCTACACGCCGATTGTCGACGAGGGATTTATTGATTGTCCTAGTTGGTACCGCATCCTCGGTCAGATCGTGGATGCGAGGCAGGTGCAGGTCATCCGGCTGCCACATGCCTGGTATCTGGATGATGGACAAAGCCCGTTGTCGGCGGGGGCAAAATGGGTCGATGCCGGTGAAGCGGTTGATGAGGCTCGGTATCACCAATTGAGGAATGGTATTGATCCGTCGATTGTCTGGAACCTTCCGCCGGATGTTTCGCCCGATCAGAACGAGATCGACCGGATGCAGGCGAAGATCAGTGCCAAGTATGGCGGTCCTGAAAATGTGGGCCGTGTGATGCTGGCGCAAAGCGGAACATCCATTACGCCGCTCAGTGCAAGTCCCAGGGAGATGTGTTACACGGAAGGGTTTCACGATTTTAAAGCGGCGGTGCTGGCGCTGCATCAGACGCCCCCTGTGGCTGTTGGCTTGCAGGAACCAGGTGCTTATGCGGCATACAACGCCAGCATGAAAGCCTGGCGGCATGCGGCTGTTCAACCACTGTGTGACCTGTTGGCCGAATCGGATACGGAACATCTGGCGCCTCAGTTTGGCACGGGCCTGACGGTCGAGATTGAGTCTGACACAATCGATGATACTGACTTGATCGAGAAGCAGTTGCAGAACGACCTGGCAGCCAGGGTTCGGACCAGAAACGAATGGCGAGCGGTTCGCGGCATGCCTCCGTTGCCCGGCAAGCTGGGTGACGAACTGGTGGGGACGGATAGCAGTTCATCGACCGGCAATCCGACTGCGAATGGTTCTGCACATGATCCCGGGAAACAGGATGCCAATCCCCGCCTCATGCCAGCCGGCAGGTCGAATGAACCAGCAGATTCACATACCAAAGC
This sequence comes from Schlesneria sp., assembly GCA_037142165.1. GTDB lineage: Bacteria > Planctomycetota > Planctomycetia > Planctomycetales > Planctomycetaceae > Schlesneria. The sequence continues at coordinate 1,549 of JBAXBD010000035.1, forward strand.
CGACATTGGATCGACGGATGTTAATCAGCAAAACACGGGTGACAAACAACGATCGGGAGATCGCAGGGTCGACAGCCGCGTTGATCGTGATCGCGATTCTGACGATCGAAACCCGACATGGAATACGAACAAAAACGCTGAGGACGTCGTTCGTGCGCGACTGATTGGCGAGATGCTTTATGGGTGGTTCGGAAAAACTTCGCCGTCGCGTCTCGATCCAGGCGGCGGGGCGGTCGAGAAAACGTTTGATGAGGATAAGTATAAGCGTGACGAGAAAGGTCGTTTTGCGAGGGAAGCCGTCACCAGGATTTTGAAAAGTCGACCGGGTCCCGAGCAACCCGAAAAAGTTGTGAAACATTTATCATATCTTTCCACGCGGGAGCTCAAAGAACTGCATCGCGAACACGGAATCACGTCGATCCCTCGAACTCGCGAACATCTGGAGCGAAGCATCTTGGCGAGAGTCTATCGATTTCCGCTCGCCGCTGATCGTAAGTTTTTGAGTCCGACGGGATCACGCAAGATTTCGGTGCATGTTCAGAATCACGAGAAATGTAATGCGCGATTGCCACCACTGCCCAGCGGTGAAACTCGGCCGCCATTAACCGAGAAACAGTGGGCGAATCTGGTGGGGGCTCAACCAGGAGCGGTGGTGCATGTCTTTCCGACAGGCATTATGGGAATCGAAATTTTCGTCGATCATCCCGACTACATGGCCCGACGCGTACTGCGGGGAAATCGGACAATTTCCAACGAGTTCATGGTTGTTGCGCCAAACAAGCAGAAACGCGGGATTGCTGAGCGGGTCATTTCCCAGCAAGTCGAGACGGCGACGGAACTTGGATATATCACTATTGAAGCAGGTGCAGCAGGCAAGGGGACTCATGTTCCTACGAATGAGCATGAAGAGAGCAACCTGATTCAGGGACTTACGAATCCCGCCGGGTACTACACGTGGGCACGGCTGGGATTTGATGCGCCTCTTAAGCCCTTCATGAAAGAGCGTGACAAATCGGGCTGGAATGAATGGCAAGCGGTCAAGCACGACTTCTATCAGAAATTTCCTCGCGAGACGACGACCAACGTCTCGGATTTGATGAAGACTGAAGAGGGGCGGGACTGGTGGAGGAAATACGGTGGATACTTCGACGGTCAGTTCCATTTGAAAGCGAAGAGTGTATCTCGTCGAGTTCTGGCGCAATACCAGGCTGAAAAGGGGATCGAAATCCGCAAGAAGTCGCTGTCGGCTTCGGCACATGAATCATGGAGCGTTTCCAAAGATTCTTCTTCTGATGCGCATGAAAATGGTCTGCCGCGAGATCTTCACAATGAAGGTGATCGGTCAGAATTTGACTGGCGGAATGATAAAAACATTCATTGCGAAAACCCTGATGTGCTCACGGCGGAAGACGAAGCAATTCTGGATCGGATCTGGGACGCCATTGGTCGTGAAAAGCGTGAGGACGGCAATCACGTTTCCGATGCGAATGATCGAACAGACGCCGACATTCAGCCCTGATTCCAGACGTTAATACTGTTCCACCAAATGCCGCCGGGAACAGTCAACGTTGTTTTGGCGGCACAAACCTGAAAACAAAAAAAGAGAAGCATGAAAACCAAACCTCGACAAAAGCGTGCCTGGAAACCATGGTATCTATTGCCGGAACTTCCGATCTGTGCCGATTGCCAGGTTGTCTGCCTCGTGAGGCACACGGGCATGGCCGAAGACGGCAAACGAGTTCAGCACCGCTACTGTCCCAATTGCCGCAAGCCGTTCAAGACCAGTTACCGCGTCGACGCCGCCTCGCCGCCACCGGTTCTTGGTGAAGTGAAGACTGTCCATGATTTACCTGCTGATTAGGTTATGGAGGGTCGGTTTGAAGTTCGTTTTTTGGTGTGTCGAAAAGTCGTTGACTTGACACATCGTTAATACCGGCAAAAATTTGATATTGACATAAGTCGCAATCAACTGTAAAGACGGGTCCCGTCTTTACAGTACCAGTTGACTTTGGGTGGTCAGTACGCCACGATTGAAATCGTTATCCCATGCGAGAGTGGACCACCGAAGTTTCTAGAATTGAACCAGCGTACTGAGTTTAAAGACGAGTACGCATGTGAACTGGTGCAAGCAAAGGAACGTCAAAAATTTGAACAAGGAAATCACCAAGCGTTTGGTCGGCTTGGCGATATAAGCGGCATATGAAAGAAGAGTTAATGCCTTCCGACCCGATTACGATCTACTTTGAAAATGAGTTGGAATTCGTGCCATTCGAAGGACTTCACTTCGATGGAGATTTCACGGCAGAGCTTTATCACGAACTGCGTCAGCCAGGAGCGGGAACACGGTACAAAAATTTGACACTTGATCCTAGCCTATTGTTGTCAACATCTGAGACAACAAGCGGCGGTAATATTTCGAGAAGGTGTGAGTTAGACGGGCACAGAATTTCGGTCATTGAAAAACGCACAACGTCAACGGTTGAACAGTTTGCGGATTCTGTTGGTGATGTTCTGAAGGCGATGCACAAAGTCAGAGTAGACAATCCTCCAATTTATTCGCAGCGGTGCAGAATCCAAGCACTATGGAAACCATCGAATTGCGAGTCGCCGTTGATTTTACTGGCACACCATGCATCTAGGGTGCTAGATAAAATTGATTCGTTCAACAGACCGCCGTCTTTTTTTGGAATGCGATTTAGATTTGCGCCGGCTGCAGAGGAGGATTTGGAGGCTTTCCCTGACGGAAAAGAACGGAACGATTTTTCCACGGTACGATATGAAGTTTATGCGGATGATCCTGACTATATTTGGATTGAGGTTGACTCGCAGCGGTTTGTGTCTTCGATGAAAATAACTCAGATTGATGAGATTTCATCGATTATTCGTGAAACGCATGACTTTGTGACGGACAATGGAGTTAAGTTTTTGGAACAGTTTGATTTGGCGGAATCCCCCACTGACGACGATTCCGATAATGACGAAGACCAAGATTACGATAGCGATGACAACGAAAGCGGAGACGATTAATCATGTGCCAAACCGGTGAATTCAATACGCAAAACCTTAGGGGCTGGATTGTCGTCAAGCAACGCTGGTTTCCCAGGATGGTCCGGCGGCCAACTGAAGTAAGATCAACAAATTTCAACGCGTTTATCGATGATCCCGACGGTTCCGTTGAAGAACCTGAAAACGAGGCCAATAGCGAAATTCGACACGGGGAGGTTAAAAAGTTTACTTCGGCGAAGGATTTGATTGACGGCCTCAATCGACCGTGGTAATCGATAGGGATGACGCGTGGATATTGCGTTTACATCGCTGTTTTATCGGTCGTATAACGCTTTGACCGAGTCGCAAAAGGAACAGATCAATCAGGCGATAACAAGATATTGCGAACGTCCAGATCCGCCATACCCATCTGGCTGGCGAGTTCAAAAGTTGCACGGTGTTAAAGGAACGACATTAGATGGGGAACAATCGCCGGATATTTGGGAAATGCACGCCCCTGGGCCAAATGCTTTAGTCGTAACGTTTCAGCGTGATAGCGAAGGTAATATTATGTTCCGCAATTGCGGTCTCCATGACAAAACCCTTCGCAGTCCATGAAAAAGCGAACGTCTGTGACATCAAACTGAGGGCTGGGTTTCCAGCCCTTTTTGTTTCTTTGGCGAACTTGCGTGTTGGTTCAAGAATTAGTGGTTATTTCGGTGAAAAGGAAATGTGATGACGATGTCCACTCTGCTCGCTGGTCAACGGATTTTGATCTTTGTCGGCGATGATTACGAAGACCTTGAGCTCTGGTATCCCAAGCTGCGGCTGATTGAAGCCGGAGCCAGTGTCACTGTTGCTGGTCATAAGTCTGGTACCGTCTACCACGGGAAGCATGGTTACCCCTGTCTGGCGGATGAATCGATTGACGTCATGGACGCGGCGGATTTTCATGGGGTGATTTGTCCGGGTGGATGGATGCCCGACAAACTGCGCCGCGATCCCAAAGTCTTGAATCTGACTCGCGAATTTGCTGCCACGGGGAAACTGGTTGCGGCCATTTGCCATGGTGGCTGGATTCCAATTTCGGCCAATGTCTACCGTGGCGTTCGCGTAACGGGATCGCCGGGAATTAAAGACGACTTGATCAACGCGGGGGGATTGTTTGAAGATTCGCCTGTAACCGTGGACGGACATTTCGTCAGCAGCCGCCGACCGGATGATCTTCCGGCATTCTGCCAGGGAATTCTCGAAGTGCTGGTTCCCTCACTTCGGCGGAAATAGCTGGTTGGTTTGTTCCGTAAAAAGGGCTTTCGCAATTTTTCAGGTGTGACGGAACGGGATGGGATCGATTTCCGAACGCAAGAGCGTGGGAATATGCTGCGTTAAATCTCAACCGCAGCGAATATTCCCAGGGTGAATGTCAGACAAATAGACCCCGTGTTTTTCCAACTCCCAAATAGCGAACTTTACTCGGTCCCAGTCATTCTCAAATAAATCCATTGTATTCGCGAGCCATCCATCTTCTCGATCAAACGGCAAATCGATCCTCGCTCCGACAAAGTCAACTATAAACGGTGCAGCGACGACGGTCATTTCGATTATTTTCAATTGATCAACATGCGAAATAAGCTGTGGGATGTGGAAGCCTGCAACTTCCGTGATCCGCCACAATTTAAGATACTGGTAGACTTCCAATTCCTGACGAAAATGTTGAGGGAAATAAAACGCCTTCACAGCGGTCATTTTATTTGTTTGAAGCACATACCCTTCTTGTCCGTATCCAAATACTTTTTCGGTTGTGAGGTTTTTCATTTTCGCATATCGTCGCGCGTTGGCGGCGGCGTCGGATATATACTGAGGCAACATGATGGATGCGACCCAACAAAAAAGTTATTCTGCTGAAGTTCGTTTGGAACTGCGGGCTGACGGGCGAATATTTGATCTGGCGAGCGTTGGGCCAAATCGATTCATACCTCGCGAACCACTAGAGCTTGACGCATGCGACGCTGAAGTTGCAATGCTCGTCGATGGAGATCTATTTGTATGGCCAGTTCGCCTTCCACACGGCGCTCTCCCTTTTGACAAGTCAGTTCTGACCCAGGCGAGAGGCGAGATGCAAAAAAGAGGAAACGTTGAAGGAAATGTGGATTGAATTCTTTCACGAATTTTCAGAATCAATAAATGCTCTTCGCTTAAGTTCGAGCAAATTACGCGGAGCACAGGCATTGATGAAATCTCCGGTTTTACCGATTAGGTAATCCGGGGAGGCCGGTTGACAGCGCTCAGTTCGGATCATCGTCAGGCAGTGATGGCACCGATGAATGTCGAAAGCTGAACTGAGCCGTTGCTGGTATGCGCTCCTCTCGCGCTCAGTCTTCCAGTTGCTGGCTTAAAGAATCAGGACCATGACCATACAGTTTGCCGGGTCAAGTTCGACAGGCGACCGTCGGCGACGAAGGCTCGCCGTCAATGGCGATGGTTCGGACGTTGATTCTTCGTTGCTGGAAGGTGATGCGGGTACGATTGAATCTCAACTGGTCGCTTCCGCCGCAGCCGCTCCCTGGGTTCCCGTTTCGGAACTGAGGATCTGGATCTATGCGTCAATCATCGGACTGATTCTCGCTGGATTGACGTTTGTACTCGCTCGACCGATTCCGTTTCGACCGGCGCTGACTCCACTCGCAGATCACCTGCTGTCGGGTTCACGGCCAGTATTGGTCGTGTTCGTCCAAACGGCATTTCTTGTCCTCTCGACGCAATTGAGCATGTTGATCAGTTGGTATCGGTCTCAGTGTAAGCTGGATTTTGCCGGTCGTTATCGCGTCTGGCCGTGGGCGGTGGGGCTGTTCAGTCTCGGCACATTCTGCGAGGCCACGGGAATTCACCAGATCTTTGGGGACTTGATCGCTCGAAGTGAATTGTTTTCGTGGCGAGGTGAAACGGTTGCCTGGCTGCTTCCGCTCTGCGTCGCTGCATTACCGATCGCGATCCTTGTGGATCGGGACGTGCGTAATAATCGTTCCAGCTTGCTCACTCTACGACTTTCCGGGCTGTTGTGGCTGACTGCAGCGTGCCTTGAGATTTACCAGACCGAATTCAGTTCGTTTGCCTGGTTTGGTCTGATCCGGCAATTAGTGCCGATGTATGCCAGTTCGATTTTATTTCTGGGACTTTGGCTGCAGGCCAGGATCGTGGCTTATGTCTGCCCTGATCCTCCGGAAATTGAAGAACGAAGTGCCGGGGCAGCGGTCCTTGCGGCGGCCGTCTGGCTGGTCGGTTGCCTGAAATTCCGGAAACAGGCTCAGACCCTCACAGCATCGGACGAAGAAGAGGAAGAGGCAAAGCCGAAACGACGTCGGAAAAAGGCGGAGGAACCGGCTGACAGCGAAGAGCCGACAACCGTGAAACGAAAACGAAAGGCTCCGGCAAAAAAGGGGACGACGACGCGCACTCGGTCTCGAATCAAACCGGTTGAGATCGAAGAGACGGAAGAATCGGAAGAGTCCGCCGACGAATCGGCCTACGAAGAATCGGAACCGGTCAACGAATACGCGGAAGATTCATCAGCAGATTCGCTGGAACAAACGTCATCCGCCGATGAGCCGGTTGAAGATCAAGAACCGCAGGCCGAGGAGGAAGAAGTTCAAGAAGAACAATACGAACAGGAGAGCTGGGAAGAAGAGCCAGTCGAACCGGTGAACCCACGTGCTTCAGCCGCAAAATCCAAAGGGAATGGCCGGTTCACTCAGATCGACCAACCTCAGAAATTCAAAGTTCCCAGCCCTCATGTCAACCAGGCAGAACCTGAGGAACAAGCTTCCAATCCCTACGAAACTTCAAACGAAGAGTCTGACGAAGATCGCCAGTTCCAACTCGATTCCGGCATGTCCAACGACCAGATGAAAGGACTCAGCAAACGCCAGAAACGGGAACTCAAAAAACAACTCCGCGACCAACAACGTCTTCGCTAACGCTTTTTGATGCTCGCGTTGAAGAACGAGGCAACGTTTGGAAGCACGTTTCCGCGGATCACGTGGTTTTTGACGCTCGCGACATTGAATGCGGCAACGTTTGGTAGCCCGTTTCCGCGGATCGCGTGTTTTTTGACGCTCGCGACAACGAATGAGGCAACGTTCGGTGGCACGTTTCCGCGGATTTTTTTGACGCTCGCGACATTGAATGTGGCAACATTTGGTCGCACGTTTCCGCGGATCGCGTCGTCACTGTCTTTCGTCATTCGTACCACTTAGTGAACCATCTTCTTGGTCGGCGATGAAATCGGTATATAATTCCGATCATGATAAAAATTCCTGACTTGCGAGTGATCGTTGAAACGGAAGCTCATTCCGGAGCCTGGAATATGGCGGTGGATGAGGCGTTATTAGAAACGGCGATTTCGGACGGTGTGGCGACTCTGCGTTGGTATCAGTGGAGCGAGCCGACAGTCTCGTTGGGGTACTTCCAGAAGTCGGCCGAACTCGATGGGGATTCGCTTCTTTCTCAATTACCTGCGGTACGACGGTTGTCGGGTGGTGGGGCGATTCTGCACGATGACGAGCTGACTTACAGTGTGGCATTACCTGCGAATCAAAAGTTGTTCGAGCGGCCTGAGCAGTTGTACGACATTGTGCACGAAGCCATCGTTGGCAGTCTTCGCGAGATGGGATTTCCAGTCTCGCTTCGAGGGCAAACACTGAAACGTGTGGATGAACCGTTATTATGCTTTCTCCGCCAGGATTCTCATGATCTGACGTTGGGTGGGAACAAGGTTCTGGGGAGCGCACAGCGACGTCGTCGTGGTGCGATTTTGCAACATGGCAGTCTGATTCGACGTGCCTCGCCGATGGCCATGCATTTGCCGGGTCTGGTGGACCTTTGTCTGGCGAACATTCCCGACGATCTGGCGACAAGGCTTACTGTTCGCGTCGCAGAATCGCTTGCGGATTCCTGGATGATGGGAGTGTTGACCCCCGAGGAAATTGAAACGGCGATCCGATTATGTGAAGAAAGCCGTGCGGATGTTCGTCGTCGATAATTTGGCGTGTCTTCGCGGTGCGAGGAATGGTTTACTCGTTGACAGACGAAAGTCTTAGCGTTAGCGTAGTTTGCTCAAGCTTCATTGGAGTATTGCGACGAATGGGTCAGCATCGCTCACATCAGCACCCAGCGTCTTTGGTACTTTTATTTTTTCTGGTTGTCTCCGTCCGAGGCGTGTACAATACGTTTGCGTGTGCGTTTTCAGATGTTCGTATCATCGCCTTTGTCGAAGTAGGCCTCTGGGATTAGGGAGTGGCTGATTCATGTTGCAGGCCGAATTGAAAATCCTTGGTGGAAAGCACCAAGGCAAAATGATCCCGCTGAACACCAAGAAATTTCTTGTTGGTCGGGAACAAGATTGCCATCTGCGGCCCAACAGTGATCTCGTAAGTCGTCATCACTGCGTCTTTTCGATCGATGATTATGCCATTCGCCTGCGAGACTTAGGCAGTACTAACGGCACTCGTGTGAATGGTACGAATCTTCGCGGGGAAGTCATTCTGAAGTCGGGCGATCGGGTCTCCATTGGGAAATTGGACTTGGAAGTCGTTATCCGACAGGCTCAGGCCAAACCTGCTGCAGCACCTTCCTCAGAGCCAGACTCGGCACCTGTGTTGGCATCTATGACGCCGGCTGACGAATTGCCCGTCCTTGCTGCCGAAGAAACCGAGACCAGCTACGAATTGACGTCGTATTCCGAGGGACAGACTGCGGACGAAATCCCCCCGGCTATTCCATCCGACACCGCGATTATCGCGGCTGCGGCACAGCAACAATACCTGCAGCAACAACCTATGGCTCCAGGTTATCCGCAGGGGTATCCCGGATATCCGGGAATGGTTCCGCCAGGGTATCCGATGCCGGGTGCGTACATGCCTCAGCAGTATCCGCAATATCCTCCAGGTTATCCTCAACCGCCTGGATATATGCCTCAGATGGGATATCCAATGGGGTATCCTCAGATGATGCCAATGCCGCAAGGATATCCTGGGATGGCTGCAGCAGTCCCAGTGGCCGAGCCTGAACCTGAGCCCGAAGCTCCCGCAGCGATCGATTTGGCGGTGAAGTTGCCGAATCCGGAAGAGACTGGGGCGAAAGTTGTGACTCCGCCGCAAACTGCGGGAGGAGCGAAAAAGGAAGAAAAGCCTTCCAACACGGCAGCCGACATTATCAAGCAATATATGAATCGTCGCACATGAGTCTTGGTTAGTGAACTGACGATGAAGCGGGCTTTCGAGGGCGCTCAAATGAATCAATCTCTCGCTTCGTCGCCTTTTATTCGAAGTCAATTTCACTGAAATCGTTCGGGAGTCTCATTATGTCGAGTGCCGACACAACCGCAGCTGATCAACAACGACGGTATCGTGAATTCCTGGATCTCATGCCATTGACAATCAGCATCGCAGGTTTGCCGACCAGTGATATCGGGAAGTATTACACGGAAGAGCAGATGGAGACTCGAATTTTCGCTCTGCGACATGCCTTCAAGTTGGCTCGCCAGTTCGCTCGTGAGCAGGTTTTACGCTAAGGGAAGTCATGACGAGTCCGTTGGAAGTGGATTGTCGCGCCGTCAAAGCTTGGCGCGATCAGGGTAAGTCGTTTTTGTTTCTCGATTGTCGCGAACCTTCCGAACGTGTTACCGCTTGTATTGATGGGACAACATTGATCCCGATGAGTGAGCTGGCATCTCGGGTCGGTGAATTAGAGCCGCATCGCGAAGGCGCCATTGTCGTTCATTGCCACCACGGTGGACGAAGTATGCGCGTGACAAATTGGCTAAGGCAGCAAGGCTTTGCTCACGTGACGAACATGGCTGGCGGCATCGACGAATGGTCTCAGCAGATTGACCCGTCCGTTCCACGCTATTGATCCGGTCTGATAGACCAAATGGGTTCTGGCGCCGGATCAAGTTTTGCGCCGCCGGATACCAGGGGGCAGGGGGCAAACGATGTCCGATGCAGGCCGTGCGTTTCTGACCGCCCGATGGCAACATCTGGTGATGTTAAATTTCGACATTGATCCATCGCAACTTGCCAAATACGTTCCCTGTGGAACGGAACTTGATTTCTGGAACGGTCGCACCTTTGTCAGTCTGGTCGGGTTCCGGTTTCTCGACACGAAAGTACTTGGCCTGCCGATCCCGTTTCACCGTCACTTCACGGAAGTCAATTTGCGATTTTATGTTCGCCGGAAAGCGGGTGACGAGTGGCGTCGCGGTGTCGTGTTTATCAAAGAGATTGTGCCACTTCACGCGGTGACGGCGGTCGCTCGCTGGGTTTATAACGAAAACTATATCACTCTGCCCATGCGACATCGGATCGAGGTTTCCAGGCCATCGAACACCTCTCCTGCGAAGATCGCATATTCGTGGAAATGGGAAGGACGTTGGATGGAACTTGCTGCTGAGGTGGCTGGTGAATCAAAGCCGATTATTTCCGATTCGGAAGAGCAGTTTATTACCGAGCACTATTGGGGATATACAAAGCAGCGGGATGGCGGAACGATGGAATACGGGGTTGAACATCCATCATGGCGGGCCTGGGCCGCCATGAAGAGTCGCTTCGACTGCGACGTCGCTTCTCTTTATGGGCCTGAGTTTGTGGACGTGTTGTCACGTCAACCGACGTCGTCATTTGTGGCAGACGGTTCCGATATCGTAGTTCGTGCGGGATCGAAACTGCGAGTCTGATTGATCTTCAGAAGCTTGAGGACGCCGTTCCTTTGCCATGTGGGATTAAACTGAACTGTCTCTTAGCCTTCTTGCAGCCTCTTCCGGATAGACGGGATTGATATAAAATCCGCTACCCCATTCGAAGCCGGCGACGCGGGTCAATCGTGGAAAAATTTCGAAATGCCAGCGGTAGTGAGGGAGTTCGGGCTGGTCGAATGGTGCCGAGTGAAGGACATAGTTATAGGGTGGATCATCAAGAGCTCGTTCCTGTTTGCCGAGTACTGTTTTCAGGACGTGTCCCAACTCGTCAATCGATTTTGAGCTAATGTTTTCAAAGTGGCTGGATTGTTCCTTTGGTAGAATCCACGTCTCGTAGGGGAATCTGCTGGCATACGGACAGAAGGCAACGAATCCCGGCGTATCCAGAACGATTCGCGAACCTGTGGTCAGTTCCTGCTGGATCATTTCTGCGAAGATCGAGCGATGCTGGTTGTTGAAAAATTCCCTGGCACCCTGGATTTCTTCCCAGATTGCAATGGGAACGACAGGGCTGGCGATCAATTGCGAATGAGAATGGGGGAGTGACGCTCCTGCAAGAATCCCGTTGTTCTTGAAGATCAAGGCATGGACCAGTCGACGATCCCGTTTCAGGTCAGCCATTCGGTCACGATACGCGGCCATCACTTCACGAACATGATCGACGTCCAGACGCGCGAGATTGGTTTCGTTGTGCGGGCATTCGATGATGACTTCGTGAGTTCCCAAGCCGTTCATCATCTCGTAGATCCCTTCGCGAGTCGTTTCGAGCGAAGGTTCAAACTGTAAGGCGGGATATTTGTTGGGAACCACGCGAACTCGCCAACCTGGTCCATTCGCGACCGAATCAGGGCTTCGATAGGCCAAGATTTCCGGTGGTGTTGTTGCTTCATTTCCTTCGGCGAACGGATCAAAGTCGGTCCCGGTGGCAACCGGATTGGCGACAGTTTGTATCGGCCGCTTGGCGCGATCGGGAGCCATCACCACCCATCGTCGCATCATCGGATCTTTGCGCAATTCAGGCATGTCGAAACCTTGTGAGGCCAGCCGTTAACCGATGGTCCGTCGATCGGTTCAAGCGATCACTTCGTTTTGTTCTTTGATTGTTCAGATCGCTTGTTGATCGCTCGTTCGTAGACATGCAGGTATTCGTCGGCACTACGCTTCCACGACCAGTCCCGTTTCATGCCCGTTTGTTGTAGTTGATTCCATTTTTGTTTTTCGGCGTACATGGCTCGCGCCCGGCAGATATTCCAGAACAGGACATCACTACGAAACTCACGAAACGAAAAACCGTTGGCGGTATGGTTGGCCACGTTTTCGTCACTCGCATCAATGACGGAATCGGCCAGCCCGCCGACCCCTCGCACGATTGGAACGGTCCCATAGATCAGGCTGTACATCTGGTTGAGCCCACAGGGTTCGAACTCACTTGGCATCAGGAAGGCATCCGATCCTGCTTCAATCTGATGCGACAGCGGTTCATCGTAACCAATGATTGTGGCAACCTTAGAACGATGGTCACTAGCCATTTTCAACAACATGTCTTCAAATCGCGGTTCGCCGGAACCGAGAAAGACAAACTGAACATCCTGATCGAGCAGCATGTGTGAGCATTGTTCAATTAACTGATAACCCTTTTGATGGGTCATCCGCGAGATGCTTCCGATTAACATGACATTGGGACGATCGGGCAGGCCAAGTCGTTTTTGGAGAGCAGCTTTGCATTCCGCCTTGCCGCCGGCCACTGACGCGGCAGAAAAATTTTTCACAAGATACGGATCGGTCGAGGGATTCCAGACTTCCGTATCAACACCATTCAAGATCCCGAACAGATCGTCGTGCCGTGACGACAATGCCCCATTCAGGCCACAGCCGAATTCCGGTGTCTGAATTTCACGCGAATAGGTCGGGCTGACGGTCGTCACCAGGTCGGCAAACGAGATACCCGTCTTCAACAGATTCAAATGGCCGTAGCATTCCATTTGACGCCAGTTGAAATACTTCCAGTCTAATCCTGTCAGCAGCATGTCCCAGTGCCAGAACTGACCTTGAAACGCCATATTATGGATCGTAAAGATCGAAGCAGTGTGTTCGAAGCCGGGTTGATCCCGGTATTCGATTTCGAACAAAGCGGGGACGAGTCCCGTTTGCCAGTCGTTCGCATGGACAATATCGGGATTCAGTCCCAGGACGCGCGTCGCTTCCATCACCGCACGGCTGAAGAAAATGAACCGTTCGCTATTGTCCCGGTAGTCCTGATCGTGCTCGACGTATAACCCTGAACGATCGAAGTAGATCGGCTGATCGATCAGGTAAACGATCACACGCGAACCCGGCAGGGTCGACTTCAGAATCCGGCCTTCGACATGCTTTGGACCGACGGGAACATGAATGGATAACCCGGTCGGCTCGATCACAGGTTGATTTCCGCCAGCGTTCTTCTGTAAGACTTGAGGATAGTAGGGTGTGATGAGGAACGTGTCGTGACCGACATGAGCCAGCGCCTTGGGCAGGGCCGAGGCAACGTCCGCGAGTCCACCCGTTTTCGAAAACGGGACTGCTTCGGAACTGGCAAATACGATGCGCATAAGTAATTGGCCTCTTGATGTCGAACGATCGGCGAATCCTGCCGACGATTGTCAGTCCCCGTCGGATTCAGTCGCGAACGGGCGCCTGTCGGGCTTTCTGACCGTCCGCATATCGGCATACCCGTCAGGATTGCTTCAGATTGACATCCAGAGGCGTTCGAGTCGAGGGAAACGAGCCCAAGTACGAGAGAAAACCGGCTGAAAAGTTAATTTGCCAGTAAAATCCGCAGAACGCGAAATTGCCCTGAGTCGGTTCGGCTGACAGCTCGGAGCGCATTTTTAACGACAAAAACGGGCAGAGGATTTAAAAATCCACTGCCCGAATCGGCGTCATTGCCTGCCCGAAGTGCCATCCTGGCAATCAACAAAAAACAGGTGAAACCGCTACAGAGCCACTGTTGACGGCATCTGGTGTTGATGGATCGCTTCGACCAGTCGGTTTGGATTGAGTGGTTTTTCGAACCAGGCATTAATTCCGTCACGCCCACCCACTGTAACACCGACCTCATCCGCCCGGTGTCCGCTCATTCCGAAAATCGTCAGGTCATTCAGTTTTGTGTTTTTGCGGATCATCGACAGCATCTGAGGCCCGTCAATTTTTGGCATCATCATGTCGAGCAGAACCACATCCGGTCGAGGCTCTGACGATGACAACCGGACAAGTGCCTGTTCGCCGTCCGGTACGGTATCGACGACACACCCGTCCATTCGCAGCAGACCCGCCAGCAACTCGCGCTCGTTGTCATCGTCTTCCACGATCAGCACTCGAGCCATCGGATGAGGATCTTCCGGGATCCCTTCGAGCGGCGCATGATTACGATCGATTTCCTTCAGCCGTGTCAGCATCTGCAGATAGGTCTGGTGCGCCCGATCAAGATCACCTCGGCTGACCAGTCGTTCGTACATTTCGATAAACAGAGTGATCGCGTTCAGATCGTTGCGAAGTTTATGATTGGAAGGTGGCGGCTCGGACGACGTCAGAAGTTCGCCGCGAATGATTTGAATGTTGGCCGGTGCCTGAATCCCCAGTCGGGTACGGTTACCGTTCGCCTGCAGAATTTTGACTGTGACACCAATCGTGGGGAAAACGATCTCTTCGTCACATCGCCGAGAAACGACGAGCATGATGGAATTCCTTTTCTAGAGATGGAACAGTTCCATCCCGCGCCTGGATCCTTGGCGGAATCGTTCAACGATTCCTGACCGTCCTTGACGGGCCCCCGACATCATGCCGGCTACGGCAGTCTCTTCACTGCATTAACCCTCCCAATACAATGCCAGATGAAATTAAAAAGTCAAGATGAAATTGGATAATCATATCTGGATCGCTTGCTCTGTCATTTCGAATTGTAAAAATGGCACGATGAATTGTGCTTGAGGCGGTTCTGGGGGCCGTCATTCCGGACGATCTGTCGGCACGCTCGATACGGAGATTTGGCGCATGTCCACGAGTGAAATACTGGCCATTGAATCATCCACGGTCGAATCGGCTCCGAACTATATTGTCGGAATCGGGGCATCGGCAGGAGGCCTGGAAGCACTCGAACGATTGTTCGATAAGATGCCAGCCAATACAGGAATGGCGTTTGTCATTGTTCAGCATCTCTCTCCCGACTTCAAAAGTCTGATGGATGAGCTGTTATCCCGTCGAACGACACTTCCCGTCTATCGGGTCGAGGATGGGATGGTGGTCAAGCCAGATTCGATCTATCTGATTCCACCCCGGCGAGAAATGATTTTTTCGGACGGAAAGCTGCTGCTGACCGAGGTCGACCCACATCAGGGACTGACGTTGCCGATCGATTACTTCTTTCGTTCGCTCGCTCAAAGTTGTGGTCGAAACGCGATTGCGATCGTTCTTTCGGGGACCGGCAGTGATGGTTCACGTGGCATCCAGGATATTCATCGTGCTGGGGGGCTCGTCATTGCCCAGACCGGACGCTCGGCAAAATTTGAAGGGATGCCTGGCGCGGCTCGCGAAACCGGTGTTGTGGATCTGTCGCTCGATCCGGAAGACATCCCGACGGCACTCGTGCAGTATGGTGTCCGTCATGATATCCGCGACCTGGCAGCTCAGTTCGAAACGGTCCCCGCCGACGAAGAAGGGCTGGCGGCAATCCTGCGGCTGCTGCGAGATCAATACGGGATCGACTTTTCGTTTTACAAACTCAACACCGTCGTGCGGCGAACAGAACGACGACTGCAACTGACCCGTATCGATTCGGTCAAAGACTATCTGGAACGATTGGAGCGTGACCCGGTCGAACTGAATGCCCTTTATCACGATCTGCTGGTCGGTGTTACACGATTCTTTCGTGATGAAGAAGCCTTCGATCGACTGGGTGAAGAAATCGATCAGTCGCTGAAGAACCACGAATCCAATACAGAGTTTCGAGCTTGGGTCGCGGGATGTGCGACGGGCGAAGAAGCGTATTCGATCGCCATCCTGCTTGACGAACGAATTCTTGCCAGCGGCAAAGATATCACCGCTCGAGTTTTCGCCACCGATGTGCATCGTATCTCGTTGGATCAGGCGGGGCACGGCGTCTACTGCCAGGAGAGTATCGGCAATATTTCGCCCGATCGGCTGGTTTCATATTTCACACAAAACGAACGCGGTTTCACGGTCAATCAACGAATCCGGCAGATGGTTGTGTTCGCCCCGCACAATATCATCAAGGATGCTCCCTTCACGCGAATGGAACTGGTGACTTGCCGTAACCTGCTGATTTATCTGCAACCCGGCGCACAGAAGAAGGCGTTGTCGCTGTTTCATTTCGGACTGAAGGCCAATGGGATTCTGTTTCTTGGTCCGAGCGAAAGTACGGGCGAGCTGGATGACGAGTTCGAACCGATGGACCGCCATTGGAACATCTATCGCAAGCGGCGGGATGTTCGGCTTAATTTTGAATTGCGACCAACACTGGCGACATCAGGTCGATCATTAAGGGCGTCAGGACTGCCGGAATACATCGTACCGACGGGACGCGGAATCGATTCGCATATTGCCGGAGCTTACGACGCATTGCTGGCGGAATTTATGCCGCCCGGTCTGTTGATCGACAGTTCTAATCGATTGCTGCATGTCTTTGGTGATGCCGGCAAGTACCTTCGTCATCCTTCGGGGCGAACCAGTTGTGACGTTTTAGATTGCATGGAATCGCCACTCAAACTGGCGGTCGTGGGTGCGATCCGGCGCACGCAGACAACTCAGCAACCCGTGCACCTCAGCGGATTGACGGTTGGCGATGAAACGCTCGATCTGGGAATTCGACCGGTCATTAATACGAAAGTCGATGTCACCGATTACCTGATCACGTTCGTTCCGAATAACGTTAATCAGAGACAGGTTCTACTTGATTCAGAGACCTGGATCGACATGCAGCATGTTTCTGGCCGCGAGATCCAGGAACTGGAAGGGGAACTTCGTCGCGCGAAAGAAAATACCCAGGCACTGATTGAAGAGTTAGAAACCAGCAACGAAGAGCTGCAGGCAACGAATGAGGAACTCGTCGCGTCAAACGAGGAATTGCAAAGCACGAACGAAGAACTTCATTCCGTCAATGAAGAGCTTTACACGGTCAACGCGGAACACCAGCGAAAGATCCAGCAGTTGACCGTATTGACCGACGATATGGAAAACTTGCTGCATAGTACTCAGGTACATACGCTGTTTCTCGATCGCCAGCTTCGGATTCGCCGGTTCACGCCTCGGATTGGTGAGATCTTCAGCCTGGTGCAGCACGATGTCGGTCGATCGATCGAGGCGTTTCATAATCGACTTCAATACACCAATCTGTTAAACGACCTGCGGCTGGTCCTGTCGACTGGCGAGCTTCAAGAGTCTGAAATCCAGAATGCTGGCGGGCACTGGTTCCTGATGCGGATTCTCCCTTATCTCACCGAGAAGGGGAGCGAAGGTGTCGTCCTTACGTTGACTGACATCGACGTCGCCCGTCGGGCTCAGATGAACCTCAATTGTGTCATCGACTTCTTCCCGAATGCCGTTGTCGCCATCAACGATAAAGGGTTGATCCAGATCGTCAATCAACGAACGCAATCAATCTTCGGTTACGAAGCGTCAGAAATGATCGGTCAGCCGGTTGAGATGCTGTTGCCGGAACGACGACGGGAAAAGCACCAGCTTGATCGCGAAGAATACGCCAAAAATCCGAAACCTCGCGAGATGGAACGGCTGGATGACCTCTATGCACTTCGTAAAAACGGCGAAGAATTCCCGGTAGAAGTTGGCCTGAACTCGATCAAAACCGAGAAGGGTCTGTTGATCATCTCATCAATCAACGACATCACAGTCCGTCAGTCGACGCAACTGGAACTCGCCCGGCGCGAACAACAGTTGCGACT
>JBAXBD010000036.1:0-18843 GCA_037142165.1 Schlesneria sp.
GTGACGGTGTTTGGAATCGTTGCAGCGCTGATTGGAAGAAAAGTTCCGTCAGCGACACCGATCGTTGCCTATCTTGCTGTTGCGTTTGCCGCACAAGTGATTGCTTTACGGTTTTTTATCCCTGGTCTGGTCGTCAAATCCCGGCTCGAAAAAATGCGAGATGAATCGACCGGTTCGGTTACGAAAGAGCTTCCTGGACTGTTTCAAACCCGGATGATTATTGGGATGGCTCTTCTGGACGGAGCCGCGTTGTTCAACCTGATCGCCTACGTCATTAACGGCCATTGGTTCTCGTTGGCAACGGCCGGATTTTTGCTGCTCTTAATGGGGATGATGTTCCCGACGGTTCGCGAATTTGAGAACTGGGCCGAAAACATCGAACGAAACATGAACATTCAATTTTGATCTTCAACGAATCATCACCGCGACAGGCTCGCGATAGTTCACTGAGAGATGGGACAAAAGACATGCAAGCCAATGCCGACACAATTCGAAGTGTTGTCCAGGAAGTACTCGCTCAACTTGGAAAGACGCCGAAAGCTCCTCAGCGGGACGGTGACCTGGGGGTTTTTCAATCGGTCGATCAAGCAGTCGCTGCCGCCACCGAGGGATTCAAAAAGCTGAGTGAATCTCCTCTGGCCGCACGCAGCACGGTCATCGAAATCGTACGAAAAATGTGCGATGAGCAAGCCGAAGAATTAGGTCGGCTGGAATTTGAAGAGACCAAGATTGGTCGACTTGATCATAAAATCGAAAAACTGAAGATCATCAAGCTTGTGCCTGGTGTCGAGTTCATGCGGACCGACGCAGTCAGCGGCGACCACGGGCTGTCCATCACCGAATACGCGCCGTTCGGTGTCATTGGCGCGATCACGCCAGTCACGCATTCGCTGCCAACGCTGGCGGGGAATATTATTAACATGATCGCAGGTGGAAACACGATGATCGTGAATCCTCATCCAAGCGGTGCCCGGATCGCCTGCGAAGGGGTTCGCCGTTTTAACCGAGCGATCTACAAAGCGACGGGACTGGAAAATCTGGTCACCATCATCGAGAAGCCAACGCTTGAGACCGCAGCGGCCATCTTCGCTCATCGCGGAGTTCGATTGCTGTGCGTGACCGGTGGTCCTGCTGTTGCTCGCGCTGCGCTGGAAAGTCGAAAAAAGGCGATTGTCGCCGGACCGGGTAATCCACCCGTTGTTGTCGATGAAACGGCTTGCCTGGAAAACACCGCGTCCTCGATCGTGAAGGGGGCTGCCTATGACAACAATCTGTTGTGCATCGGTGAAAAAGAAGTCTTCGCTGTGGAAGAGATTTTCGATTCACTGATGGAAACGATGAGTCGCCACGACGCCTATCGGTTGAATTCATCGCAGATCGACGCTTTGACGAAACTGGCGTTCTCGCCGCCGACAAAACCAGGCGACCATTATCACCTCAATCGCGATCTCGTCGGCCTCGACGCAACGAAGCTGGCCGAATTGATTGGTGTCCGAGTTCCTGGCACGACGCAATTGCTTTACGGTGAGACCGATACAACGAACCCGTTCGTTCCGGAAGAACAAATGATGCCATTCGTTCCGTTTGTCCGCTGCAAGAATTTCTCGCACGGAGTCGAACTGGCGTTGGAATTCGAACATGGCTTCCGCCACACAAGTCTGATTCATTCTCGCAACGTCCGGCACATGACCCGCATGGGACGTGAAATGGATACGACACTGTTTGTGAAAAACGGTCCATCGATGGCGGGGCTGGGGCTTGGTGGTGAAGGCTACTTGAGCTTCAGTATTGCAACACCAACGGGCGAAGGGGTGACAAACCCGATGACGTTCACCCGACAACGACGATGCGTGCTTGTTGATGATCTTCGAGTGATTTAAGGACCCGTCATGCAACTCGCCAAGGTCGTCGGTCGAGCAACATCAACGGTAAAACATCCGTCTCTTAAGGGGTGGCGAATGCTGCTGGTGCAGCCGCTTGGTCCCAAGGGAGACCCTGATGGAGCACCGCAGTTAGTGATTGATAATCAGGGTGGGGGTAAAGGAGACACGGTCATTATTTCGTCGGATGGAAAAACGGCGAAAGAAATGGTGGGGGCAGACAACACCCCCGCTCGATGGCATGTGCTGGGAATTGTGGATTGAGTGCCGGTCATTCGACGAGCTGAGAAAAAAACAGAGACGATTACGACGTTAACGCAATAATGGACAGAACAGTGAACCAGGCCCTGATTGACGAGATCGTGACGAGCGTGCTGGCTCAGCTTCAGCCGGCAGCCGCACGTCCCGCCAGTACGCCTCAGGTAAGGCCACAACCTGTTCCAGCGCCGTCGTTGCCGCTGGCAACGCCGGTGAATCCCGCAATTGCATCATCCGTTCCAGCCGTTTCCCCCGCGCCCGTTGTTGCTTCGCCCGTCTCGATTCCAGCCAAACCAGCCGCAATTGAATTGATGGTTCCGATCATCACGGCAGATGTCCTTGAGCAAACTGTGCGAGCCGGACAAACCGTGCGAATCGGACGGAATTCGATTTTGACTCCGTCAGCACGCGACTGGCTGAATTCCAAGCGGACGTCCTGGACCCGACAAGATAAAGCGGGGGGAGGAGTCGCGGGAGGTCAAAGAGCCAAGTGGCAAGTCATTCTTCAAACCGTCACGCCAACAGTTCGATCGTTACAAGATGGGCTTCGTCGACTGGCAGACGGCTGGAAGGTGGAAATCGTCGGTCAACCGCTTGAGGCTGCAGTCCTGGCAACCAGTCTGGTGAGTACTGCCGAATGCGATGGTGTGGTGATCTTCACCGAGCAAGCGGAACTCATCGCCTGCAAAGCAAATCGTAACGATCGAGTTCGTGCCGCTGTGATGCAGAATCCAAAACAATGGGAACAGGTGACGCGGTCGCTCGGTGCTAACGTTGTCTGCATCAGCCCGATTGGACGGACGTTTATCGAATTGAGAAACCTGCTGCGTGACTGTGCGGGAACGCGACCACGGCCACCAGCCGGCCTGTGAAATAACAGCTCGAAAAATGATTGATAGGAACAAAGGAAAGTCAATGCGAGTCGGCGAGGTGATCGGAAAGGTGACGTTGTCCAGGTGCAGCCCGACAGTCTCGGGTGGTACGTGGCTCGTCGTCGTGCCGCTGAACGTCGCCGGACTGAAGGGAGATCCTGCCGGTCGTGATGAAGCTGTAATCGTTTATGACGAACTTGGTGCATCACCCGGCTCAAAGATCGGTTTCAGCGAAGGGGGTGAGGCGGCCAATCCGTTTGCCCCCGACTACAAACCGCTCGACGCCTACAACGCCTGTATTTTAGATACGATCGAAGTGGAATAACCGAAGATTGACGAGAAAAGGAAACGTAAAAAATGTCCACACAATGGAATTCCGGTATTAATGATCGGAAGCTGAAAGAAGAGATCTGTGAGATCGGCCGTCGTGTCTACAACAAGGGATTCGCTGCCGCCAACGACGGAAATATTTCGATCCGCGTCGGTGAGAACGAAGTCCTTTGCTCGCCGACCATGATCTGCAAAGGTTTCATGACTCCCGACGACATTTGTGCCGTCGACATGGAAGGGGTTCAGATCGCCGGTAAGCGAAAACGCACCAGCGAAGTCCTGCTGCATCTGGCGATCATGAAACACCGCCCGGACGTGAAGGCTGTTGTTCACTGCCATCCGCCACATGCCACGGCGTTTGCGGTCGCTCGCGAACCGATTCCGCAATGTATTCTCCCCGAGATCGAAGTCTTCATGGGGGAAGTTCCAATCGCCCCGTATGAGACGCCTGGTGGACATGCCTTTGCCAATACGGTTGTGCCGTTCCTGGGGAATGGAACCAACACGATTATTCTGACCAATCACGGGACCGTGACGTTCGGAAAATCGCTGGAAGACGCGTATTGGAAAACCGAGATTCTCGATGCCTATTGCCGAATCCTGATTTTGTCCAAGCAGTTGGGTAAAGTCACGTACCTCAATGAACGCGAGTCGGTCGAATTGCTCGATCTGAAAAAGAAACTCGGATTCGATGATCCTCGTTTCCACGTCGAAGACTGCGACCTTTGCGGCAATACGGCTTTCCGCGATGGGTACAAAGAGAACAAGCTCGAACCGATCGCATTTGAGCCACCACCTCAGTATGCCGGTTATCTTGAACGGCAAAAAGCAGGTGTGACAACACCGGAAGCGAAGCCAGCCGCAAGCCCGGAAGTTGACACAGAATCACTGGTCAGGCTGATCACCGAACAAGTACTCGCGGCGATGAACAAGTAAGATTCATTATTCGACCGGATTTTCGGTGGCGGAAACCACCGTTATGAGAAAGGCCATCATGAAAGTCAGTATCATCGGCGGGGGCGGTCTGGTCGGTTCGTGCGCGGGGTTCGCTCTGCAGGCGGGCAAGATCGTGCGGCATATTCACCTGGTTGACGTCAATCAGGAAGCGTGCGAAGGTCAGGCATTAGACCTGTTGCACGGAGCCAGCATTCTTGCTGACCAGAAGATCACGTCGGGCGACATGAAATCATGCTCCGACAGCGACTGTGTCGTGATTACCGCTGGACTCCGACGTAAACCCGATGAAAGTCGTCTCGATCTCATCAATCGCAATGTGGTGCTGTTTCGTGGGATTCTAACGGAACTGAAGTCGACTGGACTTCGCAAAGACGCGATCGTTTTCGTTGTTTCGAACCCGGTTGACGTGTTGACCTACCTGGCCATCAAAGAACTTGGCCTTCCGGCGACTCAGGTGATTGGTCTTGGCACGGTGCTTGATACGACGCGGTTGCGAAGTATGCTGGCACAGCGGCTTGATGTTCCACCCACGCAAGTCGACGTGACCATCTACGGAGAACACGGCGACAGCATGGTTCCGATCTGGTCTGCCGCTCAAATCGCAGGCCTTCCACTCGATAAGTATCCCGGCGTGAATTCTCAACTGATTGCCGACGTCGAGAAGAAAACTCGGGGAAGCGGCGCGGAAGTGATTAAGAAGAAAGGTGGAGCCGGTTTTGCCGTAGGAGTCTCCATTGCCGATGTCGTCCATGCCATTGCTTTGGATCAACGTCGGATTCTGCCCGTCTCTTCGTTACAATCGGGGGCGTATGGTCTGCGCGATGTCGCGATCTCGGTTCCAACCGTGGTAGGACGAAAGGGAGTCCTGGGTGTGATCGAGGTCGAACTGTGGCCGAAAGAAAAAATGGCGCTTCAGAAATCGGGCAGTGTTTTGCGTGAGACCATTGAGAAAGTCCTGTAACTCTCCCGAGGTTCACGCCCGTGTCGCTGTTTCGTTCATTTCGACGTAACCGGAAGACCGTGGGACTGGACGAGCAAATCGTATTGTATCCGTCGTTCGGATCACGAACGCCAGACGGACGTGCGTGGTCGTTGATCGTGCAAGGCTGTGTGTTCGATCCCCGTCTGCCGTGGTTCCGACGTTCGCCAGTGATGGGATTGATCCAGCGGGCGATGCGCATCGATCGTTCGGCTGATGAATTCTTTCGTAAGCGAATGCGTCAATTTCTGATGTCGGGACTCAAGGGGCGTTCTGTCAACGTCTTGATCGGCGACCGTGAGTTTCCCGTTGCCGAATCCGATTACATGGGTTTGTTCAAAGGGACGGTTGAAGTACCAGATGAATTCGCGTCTGGACTGGCCCAGTCAATCGAGAATAGTGGTCGCTGGTTGAGATGCCAGGCAGTATTGAATCCGCCTGACGAGCGGGAATTCGCAGGTAGCCTGCAATTGATCGAGCCAACGGGTGTCTCGATCATCTCGGATGTTGATGACACGATAAAGCACAGTAACGTCGGTAATCGACGCGATCTTTTCCGAAACACGTTTGCCAAGCGTTTCGTCCCCGTGACGGGGATGCCCGAGCTTTACCGTGATTGTGCGATCGCGGGTGCCGTTTTTCATTTTGTTTCGGGAAGCCCGTGGCAGCTTTACGAGCCCTTGCACGAATTCTGTAGCACGGAAGGCTATCCGCCGGGATCGTTTCATCTAAAACGTTTCCGAGTTCGTGAAGCAGCAAGAAAGCTGCGCAAGTCACCTCAGAAAGCCTACAAGCGAACTGCCATCGAACCGATCTTGCTCGCGTTTCCCCAGCGTCGTTTTGTTTTGATTGGTGATTCAGGCGAGCAGGATCCGGATATCTACGGCAGCTTTTTGCGGGAATTCCCCGATCAGATTATCGGCGTCTTTATTCGAGCCATCCGTAGTGAGTCGCGAGAAACAGCGAGAATCCGATCGGCTTTCGAGGGAACTGACCCTGCGAAATGGTCGCTGTACGTGAATCCGGACGAGATTCGATCCGAAGTCTCGCGGCTTGTTTCAATCGGTCATTCTTGAAACGTCATCAGCTTTCGGTAGACGACGAAGTCCTCTTTTTCAGGAACGATGATGACAAGCAACCAGGCTTTGGGGTCGCTCGAATCCAGGAGCGGCAGGTCATCTCCGATCGCGCCACCTTTAGGGCTCGTTTGTTTCATTAATGCGAATGTCCCCTGATCGACGGCTGCCACTGAGGCTTGGAATATCCAGCGGAAAAGTTCAGGTTCATTCAGCATTTCCATCGCAACTCGTTCTCGCAGCACCCCCGGTAAGGGAAAATTGTTAATCGGCGGCATTGCAATTCTCGCAGGTCTTGCAGAACGCCAAAGTGGTGAATGATCATAGCCCCAGCGGTCTTTACCGCTGAAACACGCCACAATGGCTTGTTCGCCCCAGCGTGTTCTTGCGAGATTCACAAGTTTCTGGGGAACCTGGTGGCTCTGCAGCGACTGCGATTCGGCAACCGTCAGATCGAACTCTGACCAGTCGACTTCAGGGCGTGATGCCGATCCTGGAATTGACATCATACGATTGATTTGCGGTGTCCATTTTGGAAGGTCTTGCATCGCCACGAACTGAGTCGGGATTCGTCCTTGAACGTTTGTGGTTAATTGCCGAATTGACCCGTCACTCGGCGCGACAACCGATACGGGGCTCGGTCCCTGTAGATTAACCACGCGACCGTTCTGAACGATGATTCCTCGTCCACCTCCCGCCCAGATCTGCTGATTGGCGTCAGGCGATGATCCTGTACTCAGTGGGGTAAACAGGCCTTTTTCCACGTCTGTTGTGACTTGATGGGTAGAAGCGACGAACAGAAGTTCATATCGATTCGTCCGGACGACATCACCCGATTGGCTGAGATCGCGAACGACGAGAGCACGTCGGGTTTCTGCGGCGGACATGTAACTGTTTGACAGCCAGACCGTTAGCGCGGTAACGCCTAACGTTGCGATCGGAAACGTGAGCCATGTCAGCTTTCGCAGTCGCAGCCAGCCCAGAACAAAATAATCACCCGGGCCAATCAGGCAGACGAAAGAAAACAGAATGACCGCCAGAAGTGAGAGCGGTACCATTCGTACCCCCTCGGGCATCAGGCGATCGAGTAACTGGTCCGCCCGAAGCGTTGTGCGAGTGTAGAGGGCTGAGGTAAGTCCCCATTGGTCAGAGTTCGGGCGACTGACGGTTGTCGGTCGTCCGTCTGGTCCAACCACCTGCCACGACAATTCAGGCCTTGCCACAGGTTGAAATCGCCATTTCCAAAGCGGGCCAACAATCGCCCGCCAGGATTCTTCCGACGCGATGATTTCCTGATCCGGATTTTCAGTACGAATCACGACATCCCCCAGTCCACACTTGATGGACATTGCCGTGACGTCATCAGGAATCGTATCGGCAGGTAACCTTCCGGTCCTGTCCGCTTGAAAGCTGATCTCTTGATGATCGTCCTTTGTCAGGCTTCGCAGAAAATCAAGATGGTAAGGTTCTAAAACGCCGTTTGGTTCAAGGTACAGGCTTCCTCCCGCCTTGATCCATGCCAGCATTCCGTCAAGTTGCGGCTTCCGAAGATTTCGAAATTCTTCATTCAGCATAATCACAAGGTCATAGCCGCAGTAGGCGAGCGGTTCTGCGGGGAAATCAACGGGGTCGATCGAAGCCAGGATTGTTTGCACATGCTCAGTCTCATCCAATGTTTTCTGGGGGCTTGGCAAAACGGGAACCAGGTTCTCAAACTTCAATCGTTCGATCACTTTGTCACGTTGAGGTGACTTTCTTCGAACGATACGAGATTCACCAACAAGGCACACGAAAACCGACTTCGTCACAAAGGGGACTCGCAGAATCTGTTGACCGAGTTCCCCAGAATATTTCTTTCCGCGAAACGAGATATCGACGTAAAGTCGATCGACCGTCTGAGCGCAATCAACCGCTGGCAGCATGACGCGGATGCGTTGATCGGGACCGTTTAAAGTCACTTCTTCCGTTTCGACAGTGGCAAATTGAAATCCTTCAGAATGCACGACGAACCGAAATTTGCCGGTGACCAGCCCCTTGTCCTGAATCTTGACGTCCCACCAGGTCAGCATCGGTCGTCCCAGTGCGACGGATGGCTGCATGGTCGACGATTCAATCACCAGGGGCTTTGTCTGAGCGAACGCAGACGACGCCTGAAGCATGAGACAGACGGAGAAAAACATCGCGAACCGTTTGATGTCGAATGCCGCAAATGATCGATCGTGATCGGCTAACATTTGAAAGTCATTCCTGACAAGTGATTTCGCTGAGAAATGAATTACGAGATTCTACCGTCACTTGACGTACATTTCATCAAGACCAATCGTTGGTGCGATCAGCACTTTTCAGAAACGGGATCATGCAATCTCGTCGGCTCGTGAACCGATCTGCAAAACCATCCTCAGAGGCGAGGTTCAGAATTCGAGCCTTGAAGAACAATGATTGACGCACTCAAGACATTTTGACATTGTATTCCTGTGCGAATCAGACACGCAAGTCCCTTGTGGTGATCGTTGATTCCTCTGGAGGGAATCATGGGCGACTTTTTCAATGGCTGGCGACGAAAAGCGGGTTGTTTGACGCTACTGATGGCGTGCGTATCGGCGGCAGGGTGGGTGAGAAATTATCGCGTACAAGACATGTTTCTCATCAGGAGCGATCAGGAGCATTTCCATTTGTTGGTCTCGGGGCATGATGGCCTGATTTGGATGAAAATCGTTGATGTTGTCGGTTTTTCGAAGGGACGCCCCTTCTATGACACCGATGTCGCTGACCACTCGGACCCGTTCGAAGCGATCAATGCGGAATGGCGATGGAAATGGCTTGGATTTCAATTCGGGCAAGGCGAAGAAATCTTTCAAACACCAATTGGTTTCTGGATCATCCCCTACTGGGCCATTGTCATTCCCCTGTCACTCATCTCTGCGTATCTGCTTCTCTGTAAGCCCCGACAATCGACTCCAGAGAAACTCACCGAACCCACGGTAAACGAAGGAACGTGAATCATGGGCAATTACTTCAAACCGTGGCGAAGGAAGATCGGCTGTATGACGCTGGTTTTGGCGTGTCTTTTTATGGCTGGGTGGGTGCGGAGTTCATTTTTCATTGAAGGTGTCGTGATTCCAACCGGGTTGATAAGTTCAGCATCGTTGGTGTCGAGCGATTCTTCGTTGATCTGGCTGACGCAGCAGGGAGACGGTTTTTTTTGTTACCCCAACATCGTCTCCAGACGCTTCTCGGACATCGACGACCGCATATTTGAAAACCCATTATTTGAATGGCGTTGGAAGCGGTTTGGCTTTGGATTCGGTGCCAGCGTCGACGGTACAAAGCAAGTCGGCACTCAAATGATTCAAATGACACCTGGCACAGTGGCTGTTGTTCCCTGCTGGTCTGTCACCATCCCTCTGACACTCGTTTCAATGTGGCTCCTCGTTTTTTCCAAACCGCGACAATCAATACCCCAATCGACTTCCCAATCCCTTTAAGAAGCGGCAGGTTCAAATCATGGCCGAAAACGAGTCGGTAGAATCAGCCATCAATCCTCAGTATCCCGGAAAGTGGCTCTTGGCCGGATTCTTCATCTATATGCTCACAATGATCGTCTGTTTTGCATACTCCAGAGAAGACTGGCTACATGATGTCATTTTACCGCTTTTTTGTTGTTTGAATCCGTTGATTCAATTGGCTTTGCTCATCAAGCAATTCAGTCCCCGAAAACGGTTCTTTTCCTGGACGGCAGTTTCGATCTTTATCGTGACGATGTTGTTGGTCGAGTTACTTCAACTTTATGTCGAGGGGCTGTCATCTTTGGGCGCGATGGAGCGACAACGAAAGTACGGTCGCCAAACTAAAGAAGCACGTATGGGCACTGACACATTGGCGTGAATCATGCGTGAATTCTTTCAATCGTGGCGACGGAAGATCGGTGTGGTAACGCTCCTGATGGCGTGCGTTTTGATGGGGGGATGGATGAGGAACTATTTCATACGAGATTCTGTGAATATCCCCACGGGCAGCTCGTCGTCAATTGAATTCATTTCTCGGTACCAGTGCCTGAATCTCGTCGTGATGTGGTCATCGATTCCCGATAGCGAAATGGCCTCATTTCGGATTTATCACCAGAAGGAAGAAGAGGAAATTGGGTTTCCTGCGGGAAAGTTTCTGTTTGGCGGATTTGCCAGAGATCATTTCCCATTTCGCCCATCGTGGTTCAGTTTCAGTAATGAGGTACGGACCACAAGCCTGATGATTTTCAGCCTTCCCTACTGGTCCATCACGATCCCCTTGACTCTACTTTCCGGCTGGCTCCTTCTTTCAAAACCCCGTCAGCCACAATCGAAAGCACCTGTTGAACCCATTTCAGAAACGGTGGCATGAATCAAGAAAGAATTCTTCAAACCACGGCGAGCCGTTTCCGTTCGCGTCTTTTCGGTTTCCACCATGGCTCGCCCAGGTGGGAGCAAATTTGGAAACCAGAGAACGCGTCTCCCCGTACTTTGGTCTTCTTCTGCTTTCCACATTGGCTTGTCCAAAAGGGAACGAATTTGTACCCACGATGAATTAGCTTCCTACATCCGCCAAGTGAGGCTTCCATGGGTTGAAATTCACGAAAATGTTGCGTCCCCGAGGGCGAGATTACAGGGATCCATTCGGAGGATCTTTTTTGACGAAATAACTACGATTCTTGATTGTTTGCGAGCCGCATCAATTAATATGTTTCGTAAAGAACGCCCACACCTCATCGGCCGTCGAAAGCTGTTTGTTAACCAGGTGCTTCGGCCAGTCATGACCGCCGCCAATCAACTGATAAAACAGGACTTCGGTTGAGTCTGCTTTCGTGGACCAGCGTTTGAGAATCACTTTTGCATTCCGAGGTGGCGTCTTGTCTTTTCTTTCTGAAACTTCTAAAGCCTCCAGTGCCAGCCCACTTGTCCAAAGGTCGACGACGGTTTCAATTCCCAGGTACGCCCCCCAGCCATCCCGATTTTCCAAATCTCCGTTCCAAAGCGTAACATCGTCTTGAGTACCATGTACCGCCATAATCGATGTACGCGACGGGGGAGCGAAGTCCTTACTCCATGAGGACATCATTGTCCCGGCAATTGGAGCAATCGCCTTGACCATCGGTTTCGGCTGAGAAGCGAGATAAAAACTCATGTCGCCACCATTAGACATTCCCGTTGCGAAAACGGAGCGATTGTCCAGTTTGAGGTCATTGACGAGGCGATCAACGACGGTTTTCATGAACCGAACATCATCCACTTTGCTATCCGCATGGAATGCATAACCGACATTGAAGAACGATCTTCCTTGATCGTCGAGTGACCCTTGTGGATAAACAACGACAAATCCATGTTGCTCGGCAAGTGAAGCGAATCCTGAAGCTTTTCGAATCTCCTCGGCGGAACTCGTAAATCCATGGAATACCAGAACCAGCGCGGCGCGAGGCTTTAATTGGCGAGGTCGGTCCAGGACAAACGTTCGCTCAAGCCCATCAACCATGAGTGTATGTTTTCCACTCTCCCAATTTCTGGTTCCGTGAGAGTCCGGTTCTTGAGCATCGCAACAGGTGAGCATCATCATCGTTAAGAGCGCGAATGATAAGGCATTATGATTCATGGATAGGCTCTTGGTTTTCTATTGGATGAGACCAGGCAAAGCCAACATGGCCGTTCGCATATCGTCTTCGAAACGGGGTTTCGTTTACCATCTTCATTTGGCTGACTGCGTGAGGAAAGGAAAAATATCAAGACTATCGATTGACCGATATCCGCGGTAATGTCACGTGGGAATTCTTTCCCAATTTGCTGACACTCGTTCTATAGTCGATTAGCATCGAATCTCGTCCTTGCAGCGCCTACTTTGGTCCTTGGAGTGAGAACCCGGGTCGGGGGGATCTGAGGAACTCCTGCATCACAGGCATCGATGGACCGCTCAAGCGAGTCTGGCTTTAGAACCTATTGAAGAGTAAGATTCTTTGCAGGCTTGTTTAACTCCGAGAGCCGTCAAGATGCTTCAGATTCCCATTAAATTTCCAACTGATGTTGAACGACTGCGGCGAGCGATCGAGGCAGATCGTTCGTTGAGCTATCGTGACCGTATTCTGGCATTGGATGGAATCTGGAACGCTGTGGATTTATTTGCCGCTACGGCGCGCGAATTACCGGCTCGAAATCGACTGAGAGAGTTACGGGAACAAGAAGGACATCGGTGCTTTCGTGAATTCATCCAACGACAACTCGCCAGACAACAAGCCGATTCAACAACGGCTGACTGAGGTGGTCACCGCAGTCGCCGAACTCTTCGAGCGTCGACAGGTTAGTTACGCTCTGATTGGTGGCCTGAGCGCCGCATTCCGCGGAAACAAGCGATCGACGGAAGATGCCGATTTCCTGCTCCATGTTTCAGCAATAAATCTGCCCGGTTTACTCCAGGAGATGAAGGACGCGGGATGCGACTTCGACCAACTGGGGGCAATTCGGCAATGGAACACCGACGGAATTCTGGTCATTCAATGGCCGAGCGGGGTGCAGGTGGACCTGCTGAAACCAGTTGTCCCAATATTTCACCGAATCTTACAACGAGCCAAATCAGAAACGTTTGGCACCCAGTCCCTCCGTGTCGTCGACGCCGAAGGGTTGCTGCTGATGAAGCTCATCGCGTTTCGACCATTGGATCAAGAAGATATCCGCGGTGTCCTTTTGGCGAATTCCAAACAGCTAGACTTGGATTGGGTTCGCTCGGAGGCGCTTCAGGCAGGGCTTCCGAGCGAACGCCTGGAAGCATTTGAAGGGTTCGTTCGCGAGTATTACATCGCATAACGTTCGTGAATGAACCCATCGCGCACGCGCTACTAACGATCTACGAAACTACAGGCACTTCGGGATCACTTTTTTTGGAAAAGGTTTAATGAATCAAATCCTCGTCAAGCCGCTGGTCGCCGTCATTTTAGGTTTTTTCATTTCGTCATTGGCTACGGCCGATGAACAGGCTCCAGCGAAGTCTTCGCTTCGAAATGCCAGACAATCACCAAACATCGTCTTCATTGTGGCCGACGATCTCGGATATGGCGACCTCGGCTGTTACGGGCAGAAAAAGATTCGCACGCCGAACCTTGATCGTCTCTGTCACGAAGGAATGAAGTTCACGAACCATTACTCGGGCTGCAACGTGTGTGCTCCGTCACGGTGTGTCTTGATGACCGGCATGCATCCCGGGCATGGATATATTCGGGACAACCAGCAAGCGAAAGGCTTCACCGAAGGTCAGATGCCGGTGCCGGAGAACTTTCTCACATTGCCGCTTTCGCTGAAGAAGAGTGGCTACATGCTCGGCGGTTTCGGCAAATGGGGCCTGGGCCCGTTCGGAAGCACTGGCGACCCGCTGAAGCAGGGTTTTGATCGCTGGTTCGGGTACAACTGTCAGGCGGTCGCCCACAACCATTATCCGACTCACCTCTGGGACAATGGCACGCAGATCCCGCTCAACAATCCGAAATTCTCCGCATACCAGAAGTTGTCAGTCGAAGTGGATGCTGACGATCCGAAGAACTACGAGGGATTCTCGGGCAAGGAATACGCTCCCGATCTGATCGGAACTAAAGCTTTGGAGTTTGTCCGGGCAAACAAAGATCGCCCATTTTTTCTGTACTATCCCACGACCGTGCCGCACCTCGCCTTGCAGGTCCCTGACGACTCAGTAAACGAATACGCGAACAGCTTCCCGGAAACGCCGTACGCTGGCGACCGAGGCTATCTACCTCATCGTCAGCCGCGCGCCGCGTATGCGGCGATGATTACTCGCATGGACCGCGACATCGGCAGACTTCTGTCGCTCATAAATGAACTGAGTCTCGACGAACAAACGATTGTCATCTTCACGAGCGATAACGGGCCGCTTTATGACCGTTTAGGGGGGACCGACACGGATTTCTTCGACAGTGCCGCTGGCCTGCGAGGTCGGAAAGGTTCCTTTTACGAAGGGGGATTCCGCGAGCCGTGCCTCGTTCGCTGGACGGGCCGCATCGCTGCCGGAAGTGTCTCAGACCGCGTGACAGGTTTCGAAGATTGGCTGCCGACACTGCTCGAACTAATCGGTGCCGTGCAAATGACGCCGGGTGATCTTGATGGTATCAGCTTCGCACCGACCCTGTTGGGTCAGAAGCAGGAGACGCGTTCGTTCCTCTATCGCGAGTCGCCTGGATACGGTGGACAACAATCCGTCCGTGTCGGCGATTGGAAAGCGATACGACTGAACTTGAATTTGGGCAAGAATTCCAAGGCTCAAGGGACCCGTGAAATGGAACTCTTCAATCTGGCTGCTGATCCCTTCGAGACAACGAATGTGGCCGATCAGATCCCCGAGGTCATCAGCAAACTTCGCAGCATCATGGAAAAACAACACACGAAGTCCGATCTCTTTCCACTGCGGGCCATTGATGCTGCGGAGTGAAGGCCCTCAAGACTCCCGATTCTATTTCTTTCGGCAGTTTATCGGCATAACAACGGAAGTCGCCACTACCGAAAAACTGTCGATAAAATGCCTTTTCCCGGAGAGCAATTCGAAAGCGAAGAGAATTTGCCACAGATGCACGCAGAGTCACACAGATAAATGCGGAAGAGGAAAATACACGCAAACGAGTTTTTCAACCGTTTACCTTGGATTTTCCTCTGTATCTGTGTGGTTCAGTGTGAATCAGTGGCTAAATTCTTTTGAATTTACAATTTCTCAGGGGCTGTACTCGCTCACAGACGGCGCAAGCGCCTCGAACCACATCCAGAACACGATCGTCTCGGACACCACCGCAATGATCACGGCATTGTGCCGCTTATGTATTTTGATCACGCCTGCAATCACGACCAGTGGGCATACCAGGCAACAACAAAATGCTGGGAACATCATTATCGTGAGAGGGCCATAAGATGCTCGAGAGATTTCGTGGGAGATCAGCAGGCCACGATCAGCCAGCGTGAATGCCTCGCACACCATTGCCGCTGCAAGATGCGAATAGATTCCCAGACGAATTTGCGATTCTGCGGACATGTCGCCGCCAGAGGTGGAAGCATGAAAACAGTGATCGTTCGTTAAACGACCCGACCCCAGCTTATCGCCGGGGTCGTTTGGTTTCGAGATCGGCACGTTGTCGCCGATACTGCAAGAAAGAGTCGCAAGTACGACGTTATCGGGCCATACGGCTGAAGAATCCACGACGGCTTGCTGTAATCAATCCGGTGATTCCCACCAGTCCGGAGGCAAGCAGGCCAATCAGTGACACATTCGAGGTCTTCGGAGTCATCTCACCGTTTACCGTTGCTTGTACTGGCTCGTTGTTGTTGAGTCTGTCGACCGAGGGCTTGAAGATTTGCACAAACTGAGCGAATGTCGAAACGGGTCGCGATTCGGTTTCAAAACGTGCAATCGGAGTGATTTTGTGGTCACGGCCCGCCAGCGTCATCAATTGAGCCTGATGTGGACGAGCCGTATTGTCGTGCTGGACGCTTTGAGTTATCAACCAGGTAGCCTGATTGGACTTGTTAATCAAACTACCCGGAACAAATACAGAAGTCGCACGACTGGTGTCTCGCTGGTTTTCAACAACGGTGTTACCGACGGCGCCAAACGAATTCAGATTTGTCGCTGCGACAGTGTCACGGGCATCAATCCCGGAGGCGAGCATCAAAACATCGGCATTTGCTTGACTGGTAACAACTGAGCAAACAGCGACAGCAAAGATCCACGATTTCAAGAATTTCATTTTAGTTAACTCGTTTGGTGTTCAGTATTAACGGCGACGGTTTGGTCGACAGTAACACATGCTTCTAAGTCGAAATCACGATGCCGAGCAGGCGATTCGGCGTTCACGTGTACAAGTCGACAAGGTTTTAGACCGCTCCTCGTCTGAGGCAATGGGGAAAATCTGAAAAAATACGAAAATATTCCGTTTTTGACGAGATCGATCTCTGTTGAAATCGGGAAATCGAGATTGCCATGTCGCAGCCGAAAGGATTGTGATGAAGACAAAGTCGGAAAAGGGCCAGATCGGGTAACGATTTGACGATTTTCTTCGCGAGCAAGGGCATCACGAAGAACGCAGAAACCAGGCGATCAAGCGGGTGATTGCATTCCAGCTTGCTGCCGCGATGGAGGCTCAACAACTGACAAGGTCAGCTTTTGTCAGGAAGCTCGAGATAAGCCGGTCGCAACTGGATCGATTGCTTGAAACCGAAAAAACAAAGGTCACGCTCGACGGATTGTCGCGAGCGGCCCATGCTGTTGGTCGCGAACTTCAATTGGAATTGCGCTAACTCCCGATACCTGTTCCTGTTTCTTTCTCAGTGACCAAGTTCGATATTCGTTAACTGTCGACTTCTACCCTTCCACCGAGGAACGATCAGGGTAACGCGAGCGTCCTCACGTGACGTTCACCGAAGGGAATCGGTCAATTCGGTTTCTCAAGGAGGTACTGAGACACGGAGGAGTGATCAATCTGGTTCTCAAGCTTCTTTGCGTCTCCGTGACTCTGTGAGAGATTAATTCTCCGAATCAAACGTTGAGGATAACAGGAAGGGAGCTCGGTTTTCCGTTGAGTGTCTTGTTCGGGAATTCTTTTTCTCGAGAGCACTTTGGAAAACAGACTGCCGCTTCGGCGCGGGTTTGTTACCCGTTAATTGGAATTATCCCGTTTTCCGAAACCCGTGTTGTTTTTGTTGGTACCGGCTGGCGGACTCGTGTCGCCAAGCAGACGATCGCGCCCTCGGTCATTGTTTTGAGGCGAGTTGGCTGATAAAAAATCTCGGAGAATCGCTTGGCCCTGACCGGATACGCAATGACCTTCTAGGGTTTCCCGATGACAACCATTTTCTTGTCATATCGCCGCAACGACGCTCCTGATGCAACAGACCGAATTCAGGCAGAACTGCTGAAGCAAGTTTCCGCAATCCACGTTTTTAAGGATGTCGACGATATTCCATATGGGTCAGACTTTATGGCTGTGATCAATAAAGCGATCAAGGAATCGGATGTTTTGCTCGCGATTATCGGTCCGACGTGGTTGGAAAGTAAAAATAAAAACGGGATGCGCCGGATTCTCGATACCGCAGATTATTTGCGGATTGAACTCGAGACGGCGTTTAGCAATGGGGTTCGCGTCATACCCGTTCTTGTCGGCAACGCGACGATGCCATCTGCTGAGGATCTACCTGACTCTCTAAAACAATTGGCAATGTGCAGAGCTGCGAGTGTCCGCCCGGGCCTGGATTTTCAAACGGACTTGCAGCGCCTTGCTGCGGCGATAGGTGGCAAACGACGGCCGTTCGCCTGGATTATCGCTGCTGCGCTACTCACGATCTGCGCCGCAGTCGGCTATTTCGGTTTTGGCGGCAAATCACCGAATCCCTCGTCAACCGTAGCGCTCACTGATCGTAATATCGAAGAAGAATTTATGCCGTTATTAGATCTTGGTAGCGACAAGGTCGGGTTTATTGAAGCATTCAAAGATGCAGACCTAAAAAGCTTGCGGCCTAAAGTGGAACAACAGCTTGAAGCGGTGCAGAAAGTGCGGGATTCTTTGAAAATGCGAGCAAAACGCTTTGCCTTCGACGAACCGCATACTTTCCAGCAACTTCAAGCGAATCTTCAAAAGAAGCAGGTCCTGTACAATCAGATACTCAAAGAGATCGACGAATCCACTTTCGATAAAAACCGCGAGAAAAATCAAGAGAGGCTTTTGGGACTGCGTGATGAGTTAGATGGACTCGTGATCAAGTACCGCGATTATCTCAAAAAAAACGGTATCAATCGGGCCAGCGGCTCGAAATAATCGCGAATTTGGCGCTGCGGCCAGTCGTCCACGTCTGTCGAACCCACCGCGAATAGAATCGCAATGGTATCACTGTGTCCTCGTGGATGAACGACGCTGGTGACCGTGCGGGGGCAAGTAAATTCTCATCAGGAAGCAGCCGGTCCGCCGCTTCGGTCCATCGGTTTATTCGTCGGATTGGGATTGTGCCCATGGGTTTTGAGTTCGTATGGAGGGAATGCTTCATGAATCGCTTCGTCTCTTAAGAAATCATTGAAGTGACCAGCGGCATAGTAGTCACAAGGAAAATACCGCCCCTCCGCAACACGGAAAAGAAAACTCTCGATAGAACGAGCTGCTGGGAGGAAAAACTTCCTGGGGCTCCCTTCGCCATAAAATTCTTCATGTGTCACGAAACCTACTGGGCAATTCGCAACCGAGAAATCGACGACGAATTTATCTCCATTAGGGCCCGAGCCAACCGGCAGAAGCTTGTCCTGCAAATATGATTCAATGTGGTTCTGATCCGGAATCGATTGCGCCCCGAGAATGCTCACCGGACCAATCTGGCAGTCATTCTGTGGCCAAGACCATTGCATGAATCGAAGAAACGATATTTCCAACCCCAATGTCTCAAACCATTCTTGGATTGAGTCCGGTGCATGGCCAACGTCGAGTTCGCCGTCATCAATAT
>JBAXBD010000037.1:0-18651 GCA_037142165.1 Schlesneria sp.
GATACTGACTTGAAGGGGTGGGACATCCACATCCACGAGAATCTGGTCGATCTGATCCAGAACTTCAGGAACATCCTGGACGATGACCGTATCGCGCTGAGCCGTCGCATCACTGGCGGAGAATCCTTCAGAATCAGCGAGTCCAGCCAGATCTGGGGACGTGGCTGAATGTCGCCCGTCACTCGATAAGAGCGGTTCGATCAAGCCGATCAATTCGACCGCACTCAGAAAATTCGGACGATAGATTTTCACGATCAGTTTTCGGTTCTGGTGTTTTCGCCGAGCGGTTTCAGCCAACGTGCGGACGATGAAAATGTTGTCGTCGCGCTCGATCACGTAGTCTTGAGCCGCAATGATCGCCTTGAGAGCGGCGTCGATTCGGACATCACGTAAATTCAACGAGATTCGTCCCTGAATCTCAGGACTCGGGATGATGCTGATTTGAGCCACTTCGCTCAGTTTTGCGAAGACGTGCCGGATATCAGCATCATCCGCGTCAAGCGAAAATGTATCAGGCATGCTAAGGTCCGTTGAGCGACGTACGCGGATCATCGGCTCATCATCATACGAACGATCAGCGGGCAAGGGGGCTGGAACCTCGACCATCGGTGTTTCGTCAGGCAAAGCATCGAATGTGTTCGGTAAGTTTTCTGCGATCAACGTTGGCGGTTGTGGATCAAATGCAGGCTCTTTGGTACAGGGAACAGATGTCAGTTCAGGACTTGCCGAATCGCTCGATGGTCGCTCATTCAGTTTTGTGATGACATCAAGCAATTTTGTCTGGCGGGCGATTTCTTCGGCCTGCTGCTGGAACTGTTGAGTCGTCAACCGATCGAGTTGTTGCCGTACATCGGTCAGTTGAGATTCCAGACGACGAGTTGACTTGGCGGTCAGAGAATCGTCTTCGTCGTCAACAGGGCGGAAGATAATTGGGGGAAGTTCTTCAAACTCGGGTTGAAAACGCGACTCGGGTTGAAAACGCGTATTAGTCGTGTTGGTTGTGTTGGTCGACGAGGCCGCAGCCGATTCCGCAGCGACCGTTGGTTCGATCGGTTTCCGTCTGGTCACCGAACCCGTGAAATTCACCTGTGGCAGGGGAGTGTGATTGGTATCAGATGGCGTGATTTCCTGGATTTGGACTGTTGACGGACGAGCAGGTATTGAATGCGAAGCTGTCTGCGTTTTCGGTTCTTGAGACTTGGCAAGTGAACCTTTTGCGAACTTCGCCCAGCGAGGGTGGGCGGTCGATTGAAGTTGACGTGCTCGGATCGCACCAAACATCAAGACAACGACGGGTAGTCCAATCGCCAGTACCATCGCCCAGAAGGCGGTTTCGAAAGGGGTACGCGGGCGTCGTGGACTCGGCATGGCATGATCCCTGACTGCCAAGGGTCAATCGTTTGGTAATTCGAGTATCTCTGCCAGTCAGCATGACTGCTAAGGAATACCGAATGCGCAAACTTAAATGGCAGTATCAGTTGATCGGAAGATGACGCCTGCATCTTGTGAGAATTAATAGAAAAACGCGGCAAGGTCCCCTCGAAGCTCCCTGCTCCTCCTTGCCGCGTTAAGACACTCGACCTCTTACGAAGCCAAATGATGTACGCTGGTTAAGTCGAATTGTGTGTCAGTCGTGCCTGACTTTCAAAACATAGATCATGAACTGAAGATGTCAAACTGGTTGTTCTAG
Organism: Schlesneria sp.; assembly: GCA_037142165.1. Lineage (GTDB taxonomy): Bacteria > Planctomycetota > Planctomycetia > Planctomycetales > Planctomycetaceae > Schlesneria. The sequence continues at coordinate 1,691 of JBAXBD010000037.1, forward strand.
ATATTTGAAGAAAATGAGTGTTTCTGATCGACTGGGGCGTTGGGGTGGCTTGGGGTGTTGCCGTGAAGAGGGGTGATCGCGTATTGCAAGTCGTTAAAGGAAATATGACATTTCCTCGTTCGAAACCAGATTTTTCACTTTCTTGATGGGTCGTCGCCCTTGGTTCGTTGACAGTATTAAGTTGTTGCAGGCATCATGTCTTCTCGCCGGACTTAATTCCCTTGACAACCTTGCTTTGGAGAACAATTCGTGGCAGATACCCCAATTCTTGACCCAGTTACACCAACTCAACAAACAGCCGCAACTCAGCCTGTACAACAGGTGGTCGAGCCTGAAGGTCTGGAACCGCTTTACGCAAATTTCGCTCGGGTTTCCGGTTTGCCAGAAGAGCTTATTCTCGACTTCGGCTTGAATCCTCAGCCTGCTGGAGCGCAGGGAACACCGGTGAAGATTTCGCAACGTCTGGTCGTGAACTATTACACGGCAAAGCGTCTGTGGCTTGCTCTCGGTGCTTTCCTGCAACGTCACGAGCAGGCTTTCGGTGAAGTTCAAATCGACGTCAACAAGCGAGTGATTCCACAGCGCCCTGCAAAATAGCTGAAATTGCCAGCGCGGGATTTGTCCGCAATCTAACTGGTAGGCAATGCTGCGCTGCTTTTCGTGCAAACTTTTCTCGAGTCATATTGTTGCGCCTCATCGATGCGGTGACGTAAGAAACTTGGGGGTGGCACGGTTTTGGAGTCTTCGACGAGGCCGTGTCTTCATGGTTCGATAACGTGCCCGAAGTGGACGGCTTAAGCGAAGACGATAAAAACCGTGCCACCCTTTTTCCGGCCTTTTGTTTTCGTGCCTCAACAGGAATAATCAGTGCAATATCTTTTGTTGACACTGGCTATTTGTCGTCGGCGCACGAATGAATGATCCCTTTATTCCCTGGTGGCTGGCAGTACTGATTGGAATGTGGTCGGTCGCTCTTACGTTGTGGGTTCGTTCCAACGTGAATCGGGAAGTTCGGCTTTGGTCTGGGCTGGCGACGCTCGTTTATCTCGCCCTGATCTTTTTGGCATTGAGGGTCAATCCACGTCCAGATCTTCCATTGCCCCCCCCTTCGACGGTTTCCCAATTGGCTGCTTTCAGTTTCGGTGTTTGCCTGGCAATCAGCCTGGCCGCGAGTGTCTATTGCTCAGGTCAGGTTTCGTTACAGCATCGTCGTGCGGGTTATTTCGTACATACCGTTGCCAATGCATGCATTTGTGCCCTGCTTCAACAGACAGAAGTCGCTCTTGGGCTATTGATCGTCGTCGGAGTGCTTGCACGTCCCCTCGTCCGTAACCTTTCGATACCAGCTTCGACATCGGTCCGAGAGTGGCTGATGACCGCGATTCGATTTGATGATAAACCAGTTGCGTCCGGGGAACAGGGCCGTTATTGGCTGGTCGGTATGCTCGTCGGTATTTTGGCGTTCACGTCATTTGGAACAATTTCTTATACCCTGCGAAGCGAGACGTCGCATGTGGCGTCGAGTCCACGACATTCTGCACTTCCGACTCGCGACCAGTTGAACGAAGTTCTGGTGAATCGAAATTCTCCTGATCGGGCGGTATCTCCGCTGAGTCTCGCATCAGGTCGCCGCTCGGACATCCTCGTGCTCATGACCGTGATTGTCTTTCTCCATTTGGCAATGTCGATGACCCATCATCCTGGTGTATCGACAGCAGAGGCAGGAAACTTCGAAGTCACTGTGGGAAACAGCCCGGAGTAGATTCATGAGCATCGATTATGGCAATTGGGGCAGTCACATTCTCTTTGCATCGGCGTGCATTGTGACCGGAATCGTCGGGGTAGTCCTGGCTCGAACAGAGACCGAGCGATGGCTGCGTCAAAGCGCGTTGTTGCAGGCGATTCTGCTGGTTTACGTCGTGAGCGCCGCGTTTTTCCAGCGGCAAAATGAGCTTAAGTTAGGTGGAGTTGTGATCGTCGGGTTGTTGATCATTCAAGCCATATTGGGATCTCCAAACGTCACCGACGAACCGCCAGTGGGCGAGGAGCAGTCTGCACCATGACGGCCCCTGAATTCTGGTTGATCGCTGCTGCGGCGTTCCCAATTCTGGGGGCAATCGGTGCGTTAACCGGGATCCTTTTTCAGTTTCCCTATTGGGGTTTCGCCGTAGCACGAACGGGACTGATCGGTGGATGCATTTGTTCCGCGATACTCGCGATTCTTTTATACAGTCATGATTTCAAAGTCCTTCCGTCAGTTCACGTCTTGATGTGGCCATGGTTCTCGATGACCAATCCCCGCCCGATCTCGCTGGTTTTTGGCCTGCAGGCAACCTGGGTCAAAGCCTTACTGGTCAGTCTTTTTGGGGGTGTGGTGCTGGCAAAACACTTATCGATTGGCGTTCAAGGTGGCCGCTCACTCTCAGAAAATAACCGCCTTGTTGATAGCCTGCTTTGTGTTGCCGTGACTGTTTTTTTTTACGCACCGAATCTGGCCCAATCACTGCTCGGATGGTTAGCCATCAGTCTTCTGGTGAGTATCCTGATTCGGTTGTCGCGGGAATCAGTTGAGCACCCTCAAACTCGTTCAGGTAGGTTCTCGGTGCAGCGTGGCGAGAGCGTCGTTGCGGATTCTAACCGGGGAATTCAACGCCTTGCGTATTCCCTCTCGGCTGTTGAGCGATTTATTCAGGGACGAATTTGGCACGGTGTCGGAAAAAGTTTTCCTGACTGGCTCGGTGAACAGGTCGAAGTGATTGAAGAATCGACCGTTTCGTTTCAGATTTTTGCCACAATTTTGGGTTCATTCGCCGTGCTGTTAACGTGGCTGATCATCGTATAAGCCCGAATGCGAATCGGTATGGATTCTCGTGCTTTTTCAATCTTATCAATCAGGTTGCCACTGTCTGGCCGTCTGCGGTCACGCAGTGCTCTTTCACCGGCAGAGCGAGAAGCCACTGCTTCTCCGAAGACTCCAAAGCAGTGGCACAGGATCCAAATTCGGAAGTTTGACAATGCACTGGCCATCATTTGAAACGTGAGTTCATCTTCCGCTGTTGTCGACTTTCCTTTAAAACACCGCACCCTTCAAGCGTATGCCGAGGTTTGAGGCAATATCGACTTGAATTGGCAGAAAAGAGTTCCGTTAGAAATGTCCAGGAATTGATTCGTTTGATCCGGGCGGGATTGGCCGACCACGTCGTCGACGAACGCAAGGATGTGATGATATGCTCGAAATAGGACTATTTTCCCTGGCTTGGCAGCTCGATCCCATTTCCGTTGACGGATCCAAAAGAAATGGATCGGTCACGGCCTTTATTCGACCTCAAGTAAAGACGGTCGAACCCGATGCAGATCACGCGACTTCGATGACGCTTACGACAGATGCCAATGAAATTATGTTCTTGCTGAAGGAGTGGGAACAATCAACGAGCAATCAGCCGGCCTGGAACCGATCTCGGAAGGAAGAGTTTCGTCAATCGATTCAGCGGGAATTCAATAAACATACGGTCGTCGCGGCGGAACAGCTTGTTGGTCATGTCAGTTCAGATGTGCTGAATGAGACCTACCAATGGAAGATTGTGGACCGAACCGAAAAGCTGATCACTCTTGAAGCTTTTCCTCGCGACGACACCGATCGACTGTTTTATCGCTGTTTTCGTATCTCGTTGAGGGTAAGCGAAGCCATCCCCGATCAAATTGTTGTCGTCGGCCGAAATCAAAAGCAGGGAATCGTCTGGCCGTCTGGTCAGCGGACCGATGCAAATCGAATTCAACTCGTAAACTTCCAGGATGATGTTCCCCCGGCTCCGATGCGACTCATCACAACGGCGGATTCACGTATTGACTAGTTGGTCGTGATTGGAATGAGGATCTTCAATGCGGTTTTTCGTGGGATGTTTGCTGTCGGCACTTCTGGCGAGCTCGTTCACAATCTGGATGACGAGCGAGTCGCGCGATGGATCATTGACTGCGCAAGACCGTCGAGTCCGGATCGAATCTCCCGTTGAGAGAATTCGTCCAAGTGCCTCGAGGATCTACGACGAAGATGGGTTCACTCCCGACGAGGCCATCGCTGTTTCCGTTTACGAAGCAGTGAATCGGAGCGTGGTTAATATTACTTCGAAGTCGGTCAAGACCGAGCGACTGATCATGACGGAACATTCCGAAGGGTCTGGTTCGGGGGCAATCATCGATCATGATGGCCACATTCTGACAAATTACCATGTTGTGGCGGGGGCCAAAGAAGTGGCGGTGACACTCTATAACGGCAAAACTTACGAAGCGACGACGATCGGTGCTGATCCGCTAAACGACCTGGCGGTGATCCAGATTGAATCCACCGACGATGAATTGTTTCCCGTTGCATTGGGTGATTCACGCAGCTTGCGAGTCGGTATGCGCGTGTTTGCTTTAGGGAACCCATTCGGGCTTGAGCGAACACTGACAACAGGAATCATATCGAGTCTCAATCGCTCGCTTCAGATTCATGGGAACTGGAAGATCAAATCGATCATTCAGATTGATGCGGCGATTAACCCGGGAAGTTCGGGCGGGCCATTGCTTGATGCCCACGGGCGACTGATTGGAATTAACACTGCGATTGCAACGACGTCGGGTCAAAGTTCAGGGGTTGGCTTTGCGATTCCGGTCAGTCTGATCGCACGTGTGGTTCCTCAACTGTTAAAATATGGTCACGTTGTCCGTCCTGAAAGCGGCATTGATAAGGTTTATCAAAATGATAAGGGTTTGCTGATTGCCGAGATGCGACCCAACGGACCAGCAGAGCGGGCTGGGTTACGTGGCCCAAAAATCACGAAGACGCGTCGTGGCCCATTTACATTGAATCGAGTTGACCAGTCGGCAGCCGATCTGATTGTGGCAATCGACGATCAGAAAATTGTGAACGCAGAGGATTTTCTAGGATACATTGAAGGAAAACGTCCCGGTGATGAAGTGACGCTGACGATCGTTCGTGATGGCCGCCGAATTCAGGTGCCGCTGACTCTTGCCACATCCGAAGCGGTTGAACGAGCGGAATAGCGAATACGTGTCAGGCTTCACTTGACACTCGATCGGATGATTTCAAGAATCTCCGCGCGTTGAACGTTGAGATACGTTACACTTGCAAGGTTGCCGCTTTGTTGCGGCAAATTCGACACGCCGTTTCAGTGAGTATTAAGAGGAGCATCAGATGGGTGGCCCGATTGTCCGTACCGGTACCACTCCCAAGTTCTGGGAAAACTACGATCGTATTTTCAGCGGTACGACTTCGAAGAAAGCGGGCGCTGCCAAAAAGGAAACAGCCGTGAAAGCAGAAGCGAAGGCTCCCAAAAAGGCGGCCGCGAAGAAGGCTGCTGCGAAAAAGAAAAAATAGTGCGTCAAGATTCGAGATCGGCGACCTGACTCCAAGAGGCATTTTTGTCGATGTCGGTTTCTGAAACGCCAGCGTGCGAAATGAGCAACACACAGATGTGGCCCGTACTGATCGCGGTATGGGCGACATTTCTGTTGTATGGTCTCATCGCGGCACCCGTGCCTGCGGTGAATGAACCGCACTATCTGTGTAAATCAAAGCATTTCTGGCAGACAGACTGGTGTGACCGGGATTTTTTCTTAGCCTCACCTAACGCACACACCGTCTTCTATGCGACGGTAGGTGGGCTGACTCGGTTTGTCTCATTCACTCAGGCTGCCTTGGTCGGTCGAATCCTGGCAACGTTTGTGCTTGCCTGGGGGTGGACCCGTTGCCTGCGGCAATTGTTCTTTACTCCGTGGGCTGTGCTTTGGTCTGCGTGGGTCTTTTTGATTTTCTCGGCATGTGGAAACTTCTCGGGTGAATGGCTCGTTGGCGGCGTTGAAGGGAAAGTTCCCTGTTACGGATTCCTGCTGGCGGCGCTCGGCGATGTGTTACGCCGTCGATTTCTTCTCGCTGCAATTTGGGCAGGTCTGGCAGTCAGTTATCATCCCGTTGTTGGTATCTGGGGGTTGCTTGCTTTCACGCTGAGCAAAGTTATTGAGCAAGTCATCGATGCGATTCGACTGAAGCGTCGTATGATGCAATCGTTCGTTCTGAGCGAAGAGAAATTTAACGAGAAAGTCAATTTGTTTGCAAATTTGGGACAGGGGCTACATTCATCGCCCAGTTCTAATATTTTGCCTTGCGTGATTTTGATCGTGCTTGCATTACCGGGTTTGGTACCTGTCATTCAATTACTGACGGAATCAGTTTCACCAGAGACGCGCCGAGCGGCGACATACATTCAGGTTTACTATCGACTGGCACACCATCTCGATCCAATGTTGTTTCCGCTTCGCTCTTACGTTTGTTACGCGCTGCTGGTGCTCGTCTGGCTATGCAGTTTCCGATGGGGCGGTCGAACGATTGCAAAAAAGCGACTGGACCACATCGTGTTCTGGTCCGTCATGTTTGCTGTGGCGGGAATCCTGATCGGTTGGGGGCCGCGCCCACCGATACGAATGCCGTTTTATGATCAACGAATGAACCTGTTGAAGTTCTATCCGTTTCGGCTTGCCGATGTTTTAATGCCTATCGCCGTTTCAGTCAGTCTGGTCGGTGTCCTGGAACGCACAGCGTTCAATGCACCTTTACCGAAGACATGGAGCGGATTCGTTTCGCATCCGTTGTGGCTTCTGGCAGTTGTCTTCATCGTCGGTTTATGGCGAGCCCACTCAATGACGGAGACAAATCGGTACTCTCTGGAAGATCGCGCGGATTGGCTCGATGTCTGTTCCTGGATCGACTACAACCTTCCGACCGATGCACTCGTTCAAACACCGACGAACGGATGGGCATTCAAGTGGTTTGCGCGTCGAGCGGAATATGTGGCGTTCAAGGATTGCCCGCAGGATGCCGCTGGGATTGTCGAGTGGAACACCCGACTGAACTTTCTGCAAAAGTGGTTTGAGCAGAACTACGCCGACGAGTTCTATTCTGCCAGTGAACTGAAAATCCTTCGTCAGCAGACCGGATTGACTCACCTGTTGACCGATCGACTGGGGCCACTTGAGCTGGAACCGATTTATCGTAACGGAACGTTTCAAGTGTATGACTTAACCAGTTTGGATTCACCCGCCAATTAATCGCTGTGGTATCCCTTCTCGGCAAACGTCGGCAGTTGAGATTCAAACACGCTCTTAAGCAGTTTTAATAACTCGTCAGGCTCGGGTGGTCGTGGAGGGAGTACAAGACACGCTTCTCGATCATCGACAATCCGTAACGGCGTCGTACTGAGACGAGATAGTTTTGCGATCTTTTTCGGATTCCGATAACCAAAAACGACATATCCGGGCTCCAGATGGATATCGTCGATCTGCCAACCCACAGCCAGGATCTGCAGTTCGCGGATTTGAATCATCTTTTCAACCGGCTCGGGGATTGGCCCATATCGGTCTCGCAGTTCTTGCGTCAGCTCATTCAGTAGTTCGAGCGTCGACACGATGGAAAACTTGCGGTACATCTCGATCTTGGGGCGACCGTCAGGAATATATTCCGAAGGTAAGTAAGCGGTCACAGGAAGATTCACTTCGACGTGACGATGTTCGCGTAAGGGTTGCCGCTTTGCGGCCCGGACTGCGTTTTCCAGCAGTTGGCAGTAAAGCTCATAACCGACTGCCGCAATGTGGCCTGATTGCTCGGTTCCCAGGATGTTGCCGGCACCTCGGATTTCAAGATCTCGCATGGCGATCTTGAATCCAGCTCCAAGCTCGCTGAATTCTTCGATTGCTTTCAGTCTTCGCGACGCTTGTGGCGTCAACGATTTGCCTTCGTCGAGCAGCAGGTAGCAGTAGGCTCGGTGTTTAAACCTTCCGACGCGTCCTCGCAATTGATGCATATCGGCCAATCCGTAATTATTGGCCTGATTAATGAAGATCGTGTTGGCGTTGGGGATATCCAGGCCGCTTTCGATAATCGTGGTGGCGACGAGAACGTCGGTCCGCCCTTGGACGAAATTCATCATCGCCAGTTCCATTGGCTCTTCTGACATCTGGCCATGAACGACATCGACCGTCGCTTCGGGGACGAGGCTGCGGATCTGGTCTGCGATCGATTCAATGTTATAAACCCGATTGTGAACGAAATAGATCTGCCCGTCGCGATTCAGTTCGCGAATGATGGCCGACCTGATCAGTTCTTTATTCCAGCGACAGATGTGCGTTTCAACCGGCTGACGATCCTGCGGAGGGGTTTCCAGATTGGAAATGTCTCGAACGCCGACAAGTGACATGTGAAGCGTTCGGGGAATGGGGGTTGCTGAAAGCGTCAGCACGTCGACTTCCAGCCGCATGTGTTTCAGCAGTTCTTTGACCTCGACGCCGAATCGTTGCTCTTCATCGATTACCAGGAGACCCAGGTCTTTGAACTTGACGTCCTTGCTGACAAGTCGGTGCGTCCCGATGCAGATGTCGATCGTTCCTTCCGCAAGTCCCTGCAGGGTGTCACGGACTTCTTTGGCCGACTTGAATCGATTCAGTGAAGCGATATTGACCGGGAACTCGGCCATTCGCTCGCTGAAACTGCGAAAATGCTGCTCGCACAGAACCGTCGTCGGAACCAGGATCGCCACCTGTCGACCAGCATCAACCGCTTTAAATGCGGCACGCATGGCGACTTCTGTCTTCCCGTAACCGACGTCGCCGCAGATCAGCCGGTCCATCGGGCGCGGCTGTTCCATGTCCCGTTTGAGGTCTGTAATCGCGTGTAATTGATCGATGGTTTCGGTGTAGGGGAATGCGGCGTCGAATTCCTCAACCCAGTGACTGTCGGGCGGACATTGCAGTCCGGGCTTCATGTCTCGATCGGCCTGCAATTTAATCATGTCCGAGGCCATGTCGCAGACTGCTTCGGTCACGCGTTTCTTTTTATTAGACCAGCTCGTTCCACCCAGCTTTGATAACTCGGGAGAAGCCTTCCCCCCACCGATATATTTCTGGACAAGATGGATTAATGAGACCGGGACGTACATTTTGACGCCGCCACCGAATTCAATCGCCAGATGGTCTTCGGTATGGTCGCCTTTCTGCTGGATTTCCATCCCACGGAATCGGCCAATTCCATGAGAGAGATGAACTACCAGATCGCCAGAATTGAGATCAAGAAAGCTGTCAATCGCTCGCGATTCGATTTTGCTCTTTTTCGCCGTTCGCCGAACTTCCGTTCGTCCGAACAATTCGTTGTCACCAAGGACAATGATGCGATCTGGCCGAAGACGAAAACCGCGTGAGACATGTCCCACACAAAGTTGAATCCGCGACAGCAGCGGATGATTCGTTTTTTGATGCCCGTCGTCTGAAGGATTTGAAGCGGCATCGCTCGAATAGTTTTGGGATGACGAAGGGTTTGTCTTTGATTCACCATGTTTCACTTCATTCGATTGTTCTTTTGAAGCCCCTCGCAGGAACTTCTTCAAGCCACCACCTGCAGCAGCGTCCATGACAGCGCGGCTGGTGGTCGGTTTTGTCACTTCTGGAGCTATTACTGGTCTCGTGGCCTTTTTCGTTGAGTCAGGTTCAGTTGGTGCTTCCGCTTTAATTACTGCTTCGGCCTGGTTTGCAGGTTTACCAAACTTGGTTTGATTAACCATTTCATCAGCAGGTTTGGCAGATTGGTTTCCCGTATTCAAAAAGACTTCGGTCATCAACTCGCTCAATCGGGTCCGAGCTGCTTCGTTATGACAGGCGATGAGAACGGTCTCATCCTGTTGAACGAATCGGGCGAGTTCTTGAAGGGCTTCACCCTTGAGTCCACCGAATCGCTCGATGGACTCCACCTGCAGATGACAAGTGGGTGACAGGCTGTCAGCAAGCAGAGGCGCCATCGTTACGTAAGGTCGACGCGTACACTTTTCAAGTGTCGCCGATACGCTGAATAAGCCCCGTGGATCCGACATCCGATCGAGATAACGTTTTCCTTCGTTCACAATTTCAGCAAGGTCAAGCAGAACAACCCATGATTGAGCGGGTAAGGAATCGAGGGCTGACGAAGTCAGGTCCGATATCGGCGAGTGATCAGCCGAAGTGGATTCTGTCTCAGGTTCCTTCGGACGCTTTTTTTTCGCTTTGGTATCCGCTTGAGGTTCCTGATTCTCGACAGGATTTTCCTGGATCGGTGTGACGATGGCGATGTCGATTTCGGTCAGATCTTTGACTTTTCGCTGCGTATCGACATCGAACAGCCGGATCGATTCGATCTCGTCCCCAAACAGTTCGATACGAACCGGGTCAGTGGCGTCTGGAGAAAAGACGTCGATGATTCCGCCATGAATACTGAATTCACCGGGAAGTTCGATCGCCGTCACACGTTCAAAGCCGCGACTGACCATCCATGACGTCAATTCCTCCAAATCGAGTTCGCTACCGACCGACAATGTCCGTGAAGCAACTGTTCTCGCTTCACGGGTTGGAACCGGTTGCAGCAACGCGTGAATGGTCGTTACGACAATGCGTGGTGGAGAGGCTGATTCGAATGCCCGCAAGATTCTCAGCCGACTTCCCAGGATCGGATCGGTGATACTCAATTCCTGGGGCAGGGCGGCCCAGGCGGGGAAGCATTCGGGTTCAATTCCGAATGCCGCTGCATCCGATGTAAATCCATCGACGTCTTTCTCATGTGGCACGACAACGACGATCGTGCTTTCCGTTTGTTGACGTAAAGCGACAGCAACCACGGCGGATGATGATCCCCACGCTCCGTCGATGGTGGCGTCTTTTCCATCGCGCAGCCTCGCAACCACCTCGGCCATTCCGGGTTGAGCCAGCAACCTCAATGGAAGATCCGTCAATTGCGTAATCAAGTTCTCTGCTACCACATCCATCACTCATCGAAGCGTTTGTCGTCAGCGCAAACACGCGCATCCCGACAAAGCCGACAGCGGCAATGCGGGAACACGTGAACCAGGAAACATCCGCGGGATTGTAGAGGGAATTCGATTGAACAGCGAGCGGTGAGACGGGCCGTTATCTGATAACGAGCCGTTGATCGGGCGGTTGAAAAAACAGTAATTCCGTCTGAAATGCGAAAATTCCGTGTAAGATTGAACCCTCCGAAGGAATAGATAAGAAGCAATTGGAATATGTTGCAAGTGGAGTGCCATAGATGGTGGAACCGGAGACACGTCCGAGCCTGATGCTGCGACTGCGAGACCCGCAGGATCAGCAGGCGTGGACTCAATTCGTCTCCATTTACGAACCACTTGTTCTGCGAATGTTGCGGCAGCGAGGATTGCAGGAGGCAGACGCCCGTGATTTGACTCAACAGGTCATTCTGGCGGTGACTCAAGCCGTTGATGATTGGCAGCCGGACGGGCGCGAGGCTTCGTTTCGGCGATGGTTATTCACGATTGCTCGGAACCTGGCCCTAAAATTCATTCAGCGAGGAGAAGCTCGCGGGGAAGGTCGTCGCGGCGTCGGTGGATCTGAGATGATCGATTTGCTCAAGAATCTTCCCGAACCCGAGCACCGAACGGTGGTCGCGTTTGATGACGAATATCGGAACGAGATTTTTGAATTGGCGGCTGAGAAGGCTCGCAGCGAATTTCGAGAATCAACTTGGCAGGCCTTCTGGCAGACTTGTGTTTTAAACGAACCGATTGCCGACGTGGCCGCAAGCCTGAAGTTGACGACCGGCAGTGTGTACGTCGCTCGCAGCCGTGTCATCGCCAGGTTGCGACAAATCGTGGAAGAATACGAAACGGAACGAGGTCTGTAGCCGAGTTCGAAATCTGGATTTCATCGCCGGGTAACTCATAAAACCTTTTTGAATCGTTTGTCCATGAGTGATTTTTCAAAACACTGTTGCGATCGCGAGCAGTTACGAAACCTGCTGACGGAGTCTCTTCCGGAGAAAGAAGAGAACGACGTTTCCGAGCATTTGTCTGCCTGTTCTCAATGTCGCCACGAATTTGAAGTGCTTGCCGCAACGAATGAGTGGTGGTCAGAAGCGAGTGAGCGTCTCTCACGCAGCGCGGCCCGGCGGGCAGGCTTCAGCACTCATAATTATTCGTCACACGACGACGATGCTGCTCATTTTTCAGCAGATTTTGCCGTCGATTTCCTGGAACCGAGCGACGATCAAACGAGTCTTGGACGTCTGGGCGACTATGAAATCGTTGAGGTGATTGGTCGAGGTGGAATGGGGATTGTCCTGAAGGGCTTTCAGAAAGAGCTTCACCGTCACGTTGCGGTGAAAGTTCTTTCACCTCATCTCGCAACGAGCGGTGCTGCAAGGCGGAGGTTTGCGCGTGAGGCTCAGGCGACGGCAGCCGTCGTCAATCCGCATGTGATGGCAATTCACTCGGTCAATCCGAATGCCAAGCTTCCGTATCTGGTCATGCCGTACGTGGCTTGTCAGTCTCTTCAGGAGCGTCTCGATCAACAGGGGCCGCTCGATGTGAAGGACGTGTTGCGAATCGGTATGCAGGCTTCTCTGGGATTATCGGCTGCGCATGCACAAGGTCTCGTTCATCGCGACGTTAAACCAGCAAATATCTTGCTGGAAAATAACGTCGACCGAGTGTTGCTGACCGACTTCGGACTCGCTCGGGCTGTCGATGATGCGACATTAACTCGAACGGGAATCATTGCCGGTACGCCGCAGTATATGTCGCCGGAACAGGCGAACGGCGACGCAGTTGATCATCGCAGTGACCTGTTCAGCCTGGGAGCTGTGTTATACGCGATGTGTACGGGTCGGCCTCCCTTTCGAGCGGATACCACGTTTGGAATTCTCCGCAGGATTCGTGAGACCGCCCCACGGCCTATCAGGGAAATCAACCCCGAGATTCCAGATTGGCTTGAACGAATTGTGATGAAACTGCTCGCCAAGGATGTTGCTGAACGGTTCGGCTCAGCGGCAGAAGTGGCGACGTTGCTGGAACAAAGCCTCGCTCACGTACAGCAACCAACTTCCGTTGTCTTACCCAATGGTGTTGGTGATTGGTTACTGGTGCCGAAACACGAAAGTGATTCCAGAAATTCCCCGGATTGGCCACGAAAATACATCGTTCGCGGGACGCTTTTCTCAATTGCGGCACTGGTCGGTATTTCGCTGTTGACGTGGTTCGTCAATTTAAAGCCAGACGTATCCGGTCGAATTGCCCCTGACAAACAAACCGCGATTCAACCATCGGACTTCCCGGCGACGCCCGTTTCCGTTGAAACTTGGAATGTTGTCGAAACAGAACTCGACGCAACAACAGAACTGATTGAGCTGCTTGAAATGACAGTAAATGGGGATGAAATGCCACGTTTAAATGGTCCGTAATCAAAAGACATAATTCAAACAATACCCCACCCCCTCCAAGGGGGTGGTTAACGGGCCTTTGCCCTAGTGGCTGACAATTTCACCCCGCATGTTCCTACTTAAGGCGGCGCGAAGAAACAAATCGTTATTACGAAGAATCATTAATTCACACGCGAATCCTCGATGGAAAGCAATAACATGTTCAGACTCAGACTTCTCTCGCGATTTGTAATCGCGGCGATCACCGGCACCTTGTGGTTTACCATCTCATCGGCGAATGATGAATCACCATCAACCGATTCGGTTCCACCCAAGTCAGAATCCAGCATTAAAAAGCCAGCGACGGCTGACCGCTCAGTGCCGGATATCTCTGGAGAATGGGATATGGGGCGCAAAGGAAGCTTTGGCAGATGCACAGTAAGTCGAGTGACTGACGGAACTGCCGATTTTCAGACGTCTATCAACGGGCAGCCATGGGTGAAATTGAGATGGCGAGAAAAGGAGTTTCAATTCCAAGGGGCAGTGATTGATAAAAGCGGCCTCTTCAATGGTTTAATGGCTACTTTCACGATGACACCGGACGAAACAGGCAACAAGCTCAACGGGAAAATCTCTTTAAAAGACCTTACACCTGAACTTGTTGAGGCGAAAAAGAAAGAGCTGATAAAAAATGCCGGCGTGACGCAGGAAGAAATCGATGAACTGTTCGATATGCAATGGACGCGGCGGAATACATTAGGGCAAAAATTGGCGGGCCAACCCGTTCAAATTGTTGGGAATCCGAAATCAAACGGCAAAACGAGCAACTTAAAGGAAAATAAGTCGGACACCGTTGATACTGATTCAAGCAAATCGGATTCAAAACCGGTTGAGGGTAATGACACCGATCTCGCCGATATGATCAACCAGCTCCTTAGCGGAGGTGGTATGCCGACTGGTGGAGCACCAGGCATGGAGCCGTCAGGTCCATTGGGGTCGGCGCAAGGCCCTTTAAACCGCATGCAATCCGCTGACATTCTTTTGGTTGAAACCAAAGAAGGGTTATCCGCCTACAGCAAGTCTCTTGGGAAATGGGTTCGCCTCGTCGTCGGGTTCCCTAAAGATGGACAACGACGAATGAAACGATCGACCTTAAATGCCTGTTTTTGTCACGTTCTTATCGATGACCAGTTGTTTGGCTTCAGCAGCAAAGCTGGAAAGTAGTCCAAGCTGACGATTCCTCCCGAATATGTCGGCAAAATTGTCCCTGAGCACGGAATGAATATGCTCTCGGCCACGATCGGTGATCATACCTATGTCTTGTCGCCACTGACGGGCGAATGGGAATCGGCTGACGAATCGCCGGCATCAGCGACCGCATCGACTGACGTAATTCCCTCGGCGGAAATAAGGCGCGTTCAAAGTTCGGACACCCGGGATTCAGAGCAAAAACTGCGATTCAATCTCGATGGCTCGGAGTCTCATGGATTGACAGAAGCGATTGCGAAGCATGAATCACAGGCGGTCACGATCGCCGAAAAGATTCGGGGACTTCCGAATACATCACCGAAGAATGAAGATTTGCATCGTGATTTGCGTCAGAAACTTGAGGCATCTCTCTCCGCAGCGTTCGAGCTCAAGTTTCAATTGGAAAAATTGCGAGTCAAGGAGCTCCAGTCCCGACTCAGTCGTTTGGAACAACAGATTGGTCGACGACAGGCTCAACAGAAACAAATCATCGAACGACGGACGAATGAGCTGATCGCCGGGGAAGAGACGGAATGGAACAGCGACCCGAATGGGAGGGCGCAGCTTGAGAATCCGTTGAAAGCCGAACGAGCCTCAACAGAGAGTCTCGAACGAACAGTGCCTTCGGTAACGATCGATAGACAATCGGAGCCTTTACACGATCCAAAATCGACTCAAGTCCGTTTTCTGACATTTAGGGGGCCCGAACGTATCGTTCCCAAGATCGTTTATTTGGAGGAAACAATTGGTCTCCCCGCTCGTCTGAACTTTGAACGAGGTTCAAAGGAAGTTCGGCAGTATTCGCTTCAAGTCACGTCTGGATATTTTAAATCGAATTCAAGGCCACTCTTGTTGGATGTCTATCCAGCGAATTCGAGTAGTGAGGCTTACCTGAGCCACAACAGCGTCGCTTTCGAAATCACGAATGCCGACCTGGATTATGTCCGGAGTGGTAACTTCCTGACAAAAGTCGTCTATTTGCCGCATTCCAAAGTTCAGCAATTGGCGATCGCCAATATTGAAACGATTACGTCATCAAGGCTTGATCCCGGCGTTGACCCGATCGTTGAAGCGGAGCGACGTGGGACCGTGCTCGCCGTCTTGAGGTTTCCCTCGGATGAGAACCTGAAAACGGAACCGACGAGATGGCGACCTCCACAGGCGAGTAAACCCGGCTCGGGACAAAAATCAGCGTTCTTTTATGGTGTTGCTCAGGACGGAAAGAACCCCCATCCGACGGCAGTGTCGATGGATGAAAACGGAGTTATTGTGAAGTCGGAACTCGATCAGAACTCAGAAAGTCTTGTTCCCGTTCCTGTCTCATTTCCGTCAGGCGACGAATTGGCCACCAACCTGGTAAGTGCCCGTGAGGAAACGGCTGGAGCGCAGAGCGAGTTTTTGCGACAAGAAAGTCTGTTAAAGAATAATGTCACAACCGTGCAGGAAATGGCGAGCGCACGACGGCGTCTGGAGGCCGCGACTCGAAAAGAGAAAATCTTGAAAGAGACGTATCATGCGGCAATTCAGGACTTGCAGTTTCAGATCGAAGCGGCACAGGCGGATTACGAATTGGCAGAAACGTTGTCAAAACAAATTGGCAATTCAGTAGATATGGGTGCCAGCTCACAAAAAACCAAGCTTGAGGCCGCGAACAAGAGTGTACAGGCCCATTTGACTTTGAAACGTCTTTTGGCTCGCTCTGAACATTACAAGAAACTCAGCGAAGGGGTTGCGGACGTGAAGGGTGAACCTGTCTCATTCACCTCAGCCTCCGTATTTCAGCCGCTTAAGCAAATGGGGGTGAAGTTGCGGGCGTTGTTCGCCGACGAAATGAAAGAACTCGCCAAAACAACAACCAAATATCGAGGCGGGCTGAAAGTTCTGGAAGTCGAACCCAAAAGTCTCGCGGCGGATAACGGAATCCAGGCGGGCGACATCCTTGTCGGACTCGACAAATGGGAAACATCAACGCTCGACAACGTATCGTGGATCACAAAGCAAGTTGCAGAACGACCGATTGATCCACTCGTCAGAAATCAACTCGTCAAATTCTTTATCTACCGAGGTACTGAGATGCATTTCGGGTTTCTTCCCTTTGTCCCTGCGAAGGAGACGGCACCTCAGGAAACCGATTTGGATGTTCTTCCGAAAGTTGAGATATCGCGTTGAATTGAGTCTCGAAAGACTGGTTTTAACCACTTGCTTGCATAAAGTCGGTAGTTGAATTCGGACGGTCAGTTTTCCGGTCCGTCAGGCTTCGAGTCGCTCTAAAAAGCCGATCTTCGAGGCTTTTATCAAAAACTTTCTGGATCAAACCATTAATTTATCGAAAAGTCTCGAACATAGTATTGACCTGAAATTCAGAATCTGAGAGAAGCCCGTCCTCCCATTTCACAATTCCTGTCTTTGTCAGACTTTTGAGTCCGCGTGACCTTTGCGCTGACTCGCCAAGGATGGCACGCATGTCCAGAGC
>JBAXBD010000038.1:0-18265 GCA_037142165.1 Schlesneria sp.
ACTCATACCCATAATTTCAGAACCGGGTCCGTAGCCCATTCCCATTCCCATTCCGAGGTCGCCAGCACCGCCGCCAGAACCACCCGAAGAACCTGAGGCCGACTTTTCGCCCCCGCCGCGAAGTTCGAGCTTGTCGATCTGATGGATGACGGCCTCAGTTCGATTCGCTTGTGGACCGCCGTTAACTTCAGCGATCGACTGGAACAAGCCATCTAATAGCCAAAGGTCTTCCATCACTTCCCAGATGATTTCCGATTTTGGCGGTGCTACGATCCACTGCTTTTGATTCATGACTTTGAACATCTGAATCAGCGGGAATTTGACAACACCCGTCCCATCAACGTCCATCGGGTTAAGCATCTTCCAGACCTTACGCACTTCGTCTGCATAGGCATCGCGAAACAGTTCGCGGTCAGCATTCTGAAAAGTCCCCAGGTATTCGATCTTTGGAGTGCCTTGTGGTACCTCTGACCGTTCGAGTTGTGGCAAACCTTGGGGTAATTCCATCCGTTCGAACTGGCGCTTCCACAAACCGAGTTGCGTATCTTTAATCGACAAATCCTGCTTTTCATTGACTTCGGACAGCCGCTTCGTCCAATTGTCATTCGGAATGTCTCCCTTCGGAATACTCCCTTCGGCTGCTTCGATTTTGGTCTTCCGCTCGGTAATCGCCTGAGCGATCGTACCAGTAGCCATCCACCAACCGATGAACGTCATCAGGATTCCCATACCCAGCAGAATCCAAAACTTCTGTTTCAGGACGGGTTCAAGGGCTTGCATGATCTGACCTTTTCGGAAAATACTTCTGTCTGAATCGCTGGCAACATATGGGTTAAATCGTGTTTGCGGCCACGAGCATCAGTGAGCAGCACCAGGTGTCGCGTTAGGAGCGGCTGTGCCATCCGGCGCCACCGTACCCGAAGGGCTCTGTTCGACGGGCCATGGCTTTCGTTCCGCCGGTGGAGTTGGCTTCCAGGCAAACATGACTTTAAAGACCGTTCGTTGAAGGATAATCGGTTTGTCTGGTCCCTCTTCACCCGAACTCGAGGGACGTGGTCCTCCCGGTGGCATGCCCGAGCCACCAGGAAAACCGGATGATGCACCGGCAAAGCCAGGAGGCGTATACCCGGGATTAGCCCCACTTCCTAAGGGAGATGCCATGCCACCTAATCCAAACGCGGGTCGGCCCGAGTTTGAGCTTTGTTTTCGGCCAGGATAAAACGGGATTGGAGTCGATGCCGTTGCTTCGGGCAATGTTGCGTGAGTAATTCCAATCAGCCGAACCGGCGTTTCAATTGGCGGTCCGC
The DNA here is from genome assembly GCA_037142165.1 of Schlesneria sp. Lineage (GTDB taxonomy): Bacteria > Planctomycetota > Planctomycetia > Planctomycetales > Planctomycetaceae > Schlesneria. Next base: position 1,308 of record JBAXBD010000038.1, read on the forward strand.
CGGATGCATCTTCCCGTTTGACCGTCCAGCTTTGAAGATTCTTGAGGAACTTTTCATCAACGTAAGTCGCCCCTTTCCCTTTGGGGTTCTTGTCCTCGTGGTGATAATGCACGCCGTGTAACGTGAAAACAAATCCGGCACCAGTCGGAGCCACTGATCGGTCGTTAATTTCGTATTCGGGCTTGTTAATCTTATCCGGAAATTTTGCGGCCTGCTCGGGGTCCTTATCTTCACGGGAGTAGAGTTTTGCAGGACCATCCGCCCGAGCAATATCTGCCTCATTAAACCAGTCGCCCAGATTGGAATAGCCCTTTGTCGTGATACTGCGAATAGAAATCCGATCCAGCTTGGCCAGTTCGCTTTCATCCAGCCGATTATCCGTGTCACGTGGCAGGCATTCGTCGATCGCCTTATATACTTCCAGCCAGTTTTCCCGTCGATCCAACGCGTTGACGAGAAGTTGTCCCGAATCTTTTAGCGTTTTGTTCTTACCTTCTTGAGCGGCATAATCCGCAGCCAGCTTCTTGGCTTCGCCAGCGATCTTTTCTGCCTCAGCTTCCGCCTCACCAAATCGAGATGAACTGACCGACTGCAAGACGTTGCCAAACCCTGCTGCGGATGTCGCCAACCCCAGCAATAACGTCGCAGCTGTGGCCACGGCCCATGGCTTCTTGCGACGAATCTTGCGGGCGATCGCGATTTCGGGAGGCAACAGAGTTGTATGAATGTCGGTTAACTTCAGACATTGAAGCGCCAATCCGTACGGTACGCAGAACGTCAGCAGATTGTCCTGGAACAACGGTGCATTCAGCACGTTGTCCCCCACCAGGGCCTGGAACGTATCCACGCGCTCGACATCATATTGAAGATTCTGTTGCAGGAATTTTTGCAAACCGGCCAGCCGGAACCCATTTCCGACCCCGACCAGCCGCGAAATCTTGGCGCTGCGATTGACGCTGGAGAAGAATCCAATCGATCGCTGAATTTCTGCAACATAATCGTTGAATACAGGCCGCAACGCCTGAAATACGGCTCGCGGGTCAGGTGACTTGGTCGCGTTACACTTCAGGTGCTCGGCCTTGGCAAACGTCAGCTTCATTTCTTTTGTCAATGCCCTGGTGAAATGGTTTCCACCCACTGGCATATTGCGGATCCAAATCTTCTTTCCGTTAGTGACCATCAAGGTCGTCGCATCGGAACCCATGTCGACAACGACCGAGTAATCTTCGCTCGCTTCTCGTGGCTGATTCTTGCGATAACCAAGTCGGTCGTAGCACAGAAAGTTGTAGAGTGACAGCGGAGCGATCTGGATCAGTTCGACTTCCACTTTCCTGTTAATAAACGGTTGCAGATGATGTTGAACTTGCTCGCGTTTCATGGCGAATAATCCGACTTCGCCATCCAGCAGATAGCCGCTTTCTTCGATCCCGCCACCGAGGGCCTGAAAGTCCCAGATGACCTCTTCCAGAGGAAACGGTATCTGCTGCCGAGCTTCGTATTTCACGATTTCGGCAACTTTGCTTTGTTCAACAGGCGGTAACTGGATGAATTTCGCCAAAGCATTCTGCCCTGGAAGGCTGATCGCCACCAGATCAGTACCGATCGGGTTCCGAGACAAGAATGTGTCAAGAGCCTGACGAATCAATTCATCCGGAACGGCGTCAGGCTGGTTGAGCAATTTCGCGTGCGGAACGTAATCAAAAGCGACTGCAACAACCTGTTGAGCTGCTTCGGCGTAACGTAACTTAATCGCTTTGAGCCCGGCCTGACCGATTTCAATTCCCCAAGCTGCCTGAGTTTCTGCCATGATTGAATCTTTCTCACAGGGGGACAAACGATATTTTATTTAACCCACCCTACCGGCACGTATTAGCGCGACGTTTCAATTTCGAAGGGGGGATGATTTTCAAGGGACTGACACGAACGCAAATGGTTGATGAAGCGACGGAACAGGCGAGCGCAGAACTCGCGCTGATTATAACCAAAAAACCAGATCAAGAGATACTTACGAATTGCAGCAAAGTCAACCAGAAGAAAGGGATCAATCAAAGGACTAATACTGATTGAGTGCCAATTATACCGTCCAGGAAGGGGGACAGAAAAAAGGCCATCGATTCAACTGGTTCTTTCGAAGTCGATTCTTTCGGTCCGCGATCCTCTGAGAAAGGTCCAGTTTAAGCGAGTTGATTCTACTCCAATTCGACGAAGAATCCGGTCCACAAGTTCCTAAAAAACGTAAAATCGAGATTTTGGCATGAAAATACGCCCCAAAGCGGTCCCATCAGCCAACATGAAATGCGGTCTTAAAAATGCGAAATTCCTACACTGATGTTGAGTGAATTTACACTTGGAAATCAATCGTAACATATTCTGTAATAAGGATTTCGTGTGAATTGAAGTTCACGCAACTCTTATGTTGGTACCATCCTCCCCAAATGCTCAAGGTGCAAACCCTGCATAACCGATATTACCGTTAAAGTCCAATTCGCATTTGCCGGTTGCGCACTTTTAACACCTGACCATTTACGAATTTTCGTCGAGGATGAGGGATGCGACTGGCGATCCCATTGCTGATTCTCGTGGTCATTTCGGGCTGCCGAACACACCTTGCTTTGCAGGACCATACGCAGCAAACGGCGGCCACACTTGCCGATTTGAACTATCATCAGGTGCTCGAAAACGTTGCGCGGTTTGTCTGTAATTCTTCAACATTGCCGTCCGTGGCTGTTGTGAACAGCGGCAACGTACTGGTCTCAGACCAGGGAAGCTTCGGCGGGGTAGGAACCTATACGCCCACCATTGGTTCGTTCCAGCAAATTGGCGGTTTTCCGATTTTCAATATGATCGTGAATCCCAACGTCACACACAATCTGACCGAAAACTGGACAATGACACCCGTGACCGACATTGAAAAAGTTCGCCGCATTCGCTGCGCATTCCAGATTCTGGTCGGAGGGCCACAGTGCTCCACTTGCGACGATTGCCTCAAGACACTGGAAGGTTTTATTCCGAGTGAACCAGAACAACTCGATTGTGCCATTCCTACGGGTTGGTTTTTTTTCGGCTGTAAATCGGATGTTCCCGCCGACGCTTGCTACGTTGCTCACTACCAAAAAACCTATGTCTGGGTACTGCCGGACGGGGTTGACGGGCTCTCCCGATTTACGATGACCGTGTTGCAACTCTCCACAAGTGAACTCGACCCGGTCCCGACCAAAACCGTCGTCACAAAATATGATGCAAAGGGAGAAATCGAAGGGACGGAGATTACGACTGAGGAGCCTGATGAAGACTCATCAGATCCGGTCGGCATTTCGGAGTCGGGTTCGCACCTGGATACGGCACATCAGAAACGCAAACGAAAAGTGCTGAAGTCGGGTGGGATCACGCCCAAGCAAACAGCAGCGACACCTAAGCAAGCCCGAAAGCGCCCTGGCGTTCCCGCACCACCACCTCCCTCGCCCTGATTGAAACCGTGTGAAGGTCGCTGAGTTCGTGAAATCGGAATCCGGCCAGGGCTGATCGAAGTTAAACATCCACAGGTCGGGATGAACTTTCCCCCTTCCTGAACAGCTTCAGTCCGCCACCACTCGTTCCCTTTACGAAAGTGGGATCGGCCATTGCATCCCGCAAGTAATCCCTCCGTCGACGTAAATGACCTGCCCTGTCAGAAATTTGGCAGCGTCACTTGCCAGAAAAATCGCGGTGCCGATCAGATCTTCGGTTTGGCCAAGACGTTTCAATGGACAGTTCGCGTCGTTCCATTCCTGCATTTTCGGATCGGACCAGAGCTTCTTCGTCAGGTCGGTCAAAATAAAGCCGGGGGCAATCGCGTTCACGCGGATTTGATGTTCACCCCACTCCATTGCCATGCCGCGTGTCATTGCGGAAATCGCCGCTTTGCTCATCGCATACGGCTGAACTCCCTTGAGAGGACGAAATGAATTCAGTGAGTCGATGTTAATGATCGAACCTCCTGTCTTCTGAGCGATTAACCGACGTCCGACTTCTTGAGCGACGAGAAATGCGCCTTTGAGATTGATATTGAGAATCCCATCAAATTCTTCGATCGTATACTGCTCGACACGTTTGCGAACGTTGACCCCGGCGACGTTCAGCAGGCAATCGATCTTGCCAGCCTTTTTCACCGCAGTATCAACCATTCGGGGAATTTCGTCCGGCTGTGCAACATCACAGACGATGTAGTCCACGGGATGCTTTCCTTTTGAGATTTCACTCGCGGTCTGCTGGAGCGATTGAGAATCGCGTCCCGTAATGGTGACATGGGCACCTCGTTCAGCAAAACCCTCGGCCAAGGCTCGACCGATTCCGCGACTTCCACCCGAGACTAGAACAACGGATTCTTCAACCGAAAATAGAGTGTCAATCATGGTAAATTCTCCAGTTTGATTTTTGAACGTCCTGCGAAGATATGACGTTTTCGACGAACTCGCTACGCTCGGCGGTCGACAAATTCGTCATACCGATTCAGACTTAATTCGCCGAGCCATGTACGAACAGGTTATCGTTTCGAAAGAGGATCATGAATCGAACAATTTCGGTCGTCGTATTAATCGCTATCGGAGTTGTGACTCTTGCGTTTTGCATTCAATCGGGCGGACAGTTGACTGGTCAGAGTGTACGACCCGCTTCGGGTGGTCGAGTCAGCGTGATCGATTTCGGGGCCGTCGGTGATGGCAAAACCAACGATCGGGCAGCCATTCAGGCTGCCATCGATGCTGGCGAAGAAATTCACTTTCCCAACGTCGCCTCCTTTTACCGAGTCGTTGGGTCGCTGAAAATTGGAGGTAGTGATCAGTCGGGTGGAAAACGATTGATCGGGCATCGTCCCTGCCGCGGCGGCGGTGCCTTTCAGGGTAAGCCCGCGTTGATTCAGGGTGACGGCTCTGCGCCGCTTCTGGTCGCCAGCGGAACCACGCCCCAAAATCGAGCGATTGAATTGATTGGACTTTCGGCCCTGAATATCGGTAATCCCGTTCTCGATCTCATGAGTGGTATCGATGCGATGGTCGATAATTGCTGGTTGCGAAGTCTCAAAAACACAGACGCAGCCGTCAGACTTCGTGAAAGTTATAACGTGACAATTCGCGAATCGACGATCGGTTGCAGCGGCGGCGGATTCGCCGTGACGGCCTATCAGCAATGTAACAAGTTACGAATCCAGAACTGTCGCATAGGTGGGGGAGATGTGGGAGGTGCTGTCCACGTTGAACAATCGGCTAACGTTCAACTTGAAGGGAATATCGTTGAACTTGGAGCCTATGGGCTGGTGGTCTCTTCAGGGATTCGACTTGATCAACCCGACTCGGGAAACGTCGAAGGGGCAGGCGCGTGTCATGCTCTTCGAATTGCCAGCAATTATTTCGAAAATGTTCAGCATCCGCTGATAATCGGTTCCGCGATGAACCTCGCAGGCCATCCGGGTCAGGCTGTGTTTGGTGCCGTTATCGAAACGAATAACATTGGGACTTACGGCTTTGATTTTCCCTTGATGACGATCGGTCGGCTGCGAGCCGCCTCGATTCGGGGAAATAGTTTCTGGCGAAAAATCGATGGAAATTCCCCGGCGATACTCAGCACTTTCGCCCCCGGTGCGACCCCACCTCATCCGACAGCGTGCGTGATTGAAGCCAATCATTTGACGAATGGATCTGGTCCATTCTTGAGCGGCGGAGAGGTCAAAGTCGGTGGAGTCTCTTTGATTCAGAAGCTGAATGCCGAAAATGACGTGAAGCTGCCATGAAGCGGATTTCGATCAAGGGAGCATTGGAAATAATCGCTCGCGTGCTTCGTCGGTCAGTGGCGATCCATATTCACATGGCTCAAAAGCCTCAATCCAACGGATCTTTTTCCCACGCTTTTTACCGTAGGTATCGATAATCAGTTCTCGATATCGATCGGCAAGTGGTCCATTAAATTGTTCGTAAAACTCTTTGGCGTACGCTCGCTGAGCGGCCGCATCGCGTGGAAATGTATTTTCCTGGCAGCGCGTATACGGCAGCCATTCGAAGAACTGAGACCGGTGGCATTCCATCTGGTCAATGATCCGTTCGAGAACCGGTTCGACGTCGACGACGACTGTCGGATGAAACGGCCTGGGGCGTTGAAAGTGATCGGAAAGATAAGCAATCACCGGGTTCACCCGCAGTGCGGGAACTTCCGGAACGATGTGAGGTACGATCACCATATAGGCTGCATCGCAAACGAGCGTCGAAGTCGCTCGATGATCGGGATGATAGTCATTCGGACGATGCGTCAGGATCAAATCAGGTTGATAGCGGCGGATCAACCCGATCAATTCGAAACGAGCTTCCAGTGTTGGTTGCAACTGTCCGTCCCGATTGCCGAGCACGTCGTATTCGATCCCCATCAACGAAGCGACTGCGTCTGCTTCGGTGCGACGGACTTTGGCCAGCTCGGGTGGACTCAGTCGCTGATGCCCAGCTTCGCCGTTTGTGACGCTGACGTACTTGACCTGGTGTCCGGCATCGCGATAGAGCGACGCCAATCCGCCCGCCTTCAACTCGCAGTCATCCGGATGAGCACCAATGACGAGCAGGCGCAGCGGATTGTTTGTCGTCATATTGATTAACCTCCCGTGGTGATTTTCACCGTCGGATTATCTGCTACATTAACCCAAACATGTACGTGCGGCGTTCCTCGATAATGCCAGACGAACGAGGGGCCTTCCAGCCGCCAATTATCCCATTCACCGTCATTGCCAAGATCATCCGACTTGTAGAATGCCAATCGGCACTTGTCGAGGCCGCCTTGAGCCTTGAGGCACTTGAAAACTTCGTCACGATCAGTTGTTCGATAAGGTTCGACCAGCGCATCCAGCACCTTTTGAGCATACTCTTTCTGATCGGAGGACAGTTCGCTGATGACAATTCCTTGTGGACGCCCATCCGGACCGCCGAAGTGAACGCTGCTCTCTTCAGGCGCTTGTTCAACCAACGCTTGATCTCGTTGCTTGCCGTCGAGCATTTTAAACAGGCTGTTCGCTTTCTGAGCCTGATACCAATAGACATTTCCAGGATGCCCGACCTTTTCGTCAAACCCTGACGCGGCATGTCCATAAAAAATCGGACCGCCAAACGCGACGTGTTCAACACTGTTCCCATCACATCGGATCGTCAGGTGTCGACCCGTCATGACAAATTCGAACTTACCCGTTCCAGGCTGTCCGAAGATCGCGATCGATTGTTCTTTGCCGTAGCCACCCGCATCGTCCTGCAATTGCTTTTTGATGCGGTCATGCCAGTCCGGCGAATAAAGTCCCCAAAACAGTGCTTCAATGATCTCTTGCTGATCTTTGGTGTAGAACCCTGTGGCGATCTTGTGATCACCCGTAATTTGCCAGTTGTTCGACACATGCATCCGCAAGAGCCCACGATCATCCTTGTGGTCCCAGTCGAAACAGATGCTCTTCTTCTGAGTGGGTGTCAGACTATTGTAGAGCTTCGTAACCAGCGATTCCGAGACCGGCTTAGCAGGCTCATCGGGCACGCCGACCTGCGGCACAGCCGCAACTGCCGCCGCGACGCCAATAGTTTGAACAAAACCACGTCGCGAGACCGATAAATTCTCGCTATTCGAGCAATCAGGGGGCTGTTGCATGTTAATCTCCGAAAAAAAGGCAAAAGACGAGCGATATCTTTTGTGCTGTTTAATACCTTCCTGATTGAATCATGCAGACGGGCTCGAATTCACTGAACCCTCAAAATGTCGTCAACCGGAAGTACGCGAATTCGAAACAGCACTTTTCCAAATAGTATGCGCAGATTCTCTGGAATATGCACTCAGTGAGGTCCCCCGTTTTTATTGCACGGGCTGAAGCCCATGCTACGGGAAACTGGGGCACATGGGCTGAAGTCGATACTACGGCTTGTTAGTGAACCGATGCGAACTCATTGGAATTGAGTAACGCCCAGAAGAGATCCTGATAAGCTTCGTTCACGCGCAGCCTGCCATCGCGGGGCACCAGCGCTTCGCGTAGCATTTTTTTCATGGAAGAAAATTCGCTCGGACTGGGTGGTCTCGACAATGTCGCCATACACAACAACCGGATCTTTTCAGTGTCCGGCGACTTTTGTCGAACAATCTCGCCGAGAAAACTTCCCGCCGAAGTATCAAGAGCTTTACTGATCAACGGGCCGTTCATCAATGAGAGTGCGTTTCCGATCGAACCGTCGAATGTCATCTTTTCGTCGTTCTCATCAGTGTGGAACGCGACGACGAACTGACGCAACCACTGCTGACGATTTCGTTCAGCCTGTGTCCAGTCAAGGGCTCCGACCAGATGTGCTTTGGTTGCGGTGAGAAACGAATCGTACGTCTGCTCGGCCGTCATCGGCTTGACATACATCCGACTGAAGGCTGGCAATTCACCCACCGAAGGGTCGTCGTGCAGATTGAAATCGTTGCACCGACTGCTCAGGTGATACGGTTCCGACAGGCAGATCCACCGCACCAATTGCTTCACGTCATAACCGCTTCGCATGAACTGCTCTGACAGGGACGCGAGTAACTCGGGATGACTGGCGGGATCATGAGGCCCCATGTCGTCCACACTGCGAGTAAACCCGATTCCAAAAAAGTGTTCCCACATTCGGTTGATGAAGGCGGCGGCAAGCTGTGGCTGCTCGCCGGTGGTCATCAGTCGAGCCAGCTCGACCCGACGGTTTGTCTCTGGACTTGAATCAACATCTTTGCCGTCATAACGCGGGTAGGCGACCTGCATCAGCCCAGTTTGAGTTTCAAAATATGTCGGCCCCCCGGCATCCTGGGTCACGAGTTCGGTAAACCCTGATAACAAGCGACCCGTATTGGGATCTCGTCGCTGACGATAGACACTGGTTGTCTGCTGGAAAAAGCTGTTCAATTCCCAGAATGCAAGCTGTTTTGACTTGTCGAATGGATTGTTATGGCATTGGTTGCAATGTACCTGGCGACCAAGAAACAGCTTGGAACAAACAGCAGTCGCCGGTGTTGCATCATTATTCAAATGCGCGATCAGAAAATTGGTCGCTCCATTTTCTGCGTTATTTCCTTCGGCGGAAATCAGGTCAGCCACAATCTGGTTCCACGGTCGATTTCCGGAAAAACTGACTCGAAGAAATTTCTCAAAGGCGTCACGGTTGACCTGAGGATTTGACGATCGCCCAATCAACAAATTCGTCCACTTCGTTGTGAAATTCCGAGCGTAACCGGAATCGTTCAGCAATTCGTCGACCAGCGATCCTCGCTTCTGTTCTCGTTTATCCGCGAGAAACGCCTGGGCTTCGTGAACGGTGGGAACCCGGCCAATGATGTCGAGGTAGACTCGACGCAACCATTCCGAATCGTCGGCTCTGGCTGATGGCTGCAACCCGAGCGCCGTCCATCGCGTACGAAGCTCTTCACCGATCCGAGCGATCACTGTTTCACTCGAAACAGGTGGATACGACGGCGCATCGTTCCTGGAAATCTCGGGTTTCAATTCTTGAGTCGTTCTGGACTCTTGCGCCAACAACGGCTCGTCAGAAGTGATCGACTCAGGCTCAACGACCGGTTCTTCAATCGAAATCGGTGGTCCGTGCTTGCGAGGGATTGTCGAGCGAACCCTTTCCGTCGACGCGACAGTTGTAATGTTTTTCGACTCTGCTTCTGGAACAACAACTACAGACGGATTGTTGGGAATCGGCCGCTGCCAGACCGCGACGATCATGATTGCCAGACATGTTGCCATGGCACCAATCACCAGAGGCATTCGGCGACGTGACTGCGTTTTTGAAACGGAACGAACTTCTGGCGTGATTTCGGCGGGAGCCACGTAAACAGGCATTTCATGTGACGAAAGCGGCTCAGGTGATCCTGCACCGGCGGCATCCCAGTACAGAGTACCGTGGAGATCCATGTAAGCCAGGTACTGCCACCGAGCATCGGCTGATGTCAAAACCAGATGCTCCAGCCGAGACATCTGATCTGGCGTCAATCGATCTTCGCATAATCCGTCGAGCAGCAGTTGTAGCTCGGTCGGGGGTTGTTGAACGTTGCTCATGATGGAGCCTCGGCAGTCAATCGCTGTTGAATGCAGTCGAGTAATGACCTGCGAATCCGGCCTAATGACTGGTAGACAGAATTCGCCGGTCGCCCGATCTGTTCGGCCAGATGCTTTCCTCGTTCCCCTGGTGCATAACGTTGTTGAATTAACTCGCGGTCTTTTGGGCGTAACTTATTCAAGCAATCGGCGAGTGCTGCCCGACGTGTTTCCAGTTCCTCTGATCGCTCCAGGCTTGCCTGAGCCACCGTCTCTAAAAACTCGTCGCTGAACACCAGCTTTTCTCGACGCTTTCGCGTTCGGTATTTCATCACCTCAAAATTAGCAATCTGACTGACCCACGCCAGAAAGTTCGTACCGGGCTGGAATTTTGAACATTTGCTCCAGATGACGACGTTCGTTTCTTGCAGGATCTCTTCAGCATCCACGGGATTGTGGACTTGCGACAAGATGTAAAGAAAGAGACGTCGCTGATGATGAGTAAACAATTGAACGAACTCACCATTGGGCGAGGTCTCAATTCGCTTTTCATCAGCAGCGTCATCAGCCACGAAAATCACCACGGTTTAATAGGGGAGGGCAAGACTCCCGCAGACAATCTTCGCAGCGCGAAGAAGCAGACAGTCCGTTCCACTGGAAGTTCAAAAGGGTTCATAAAAGCGGGGGACCATTGCTGGCCCCCCGCGATCTTATTTTCAGGACGATTCCTCAGAAATCAGCCGATCAATTCCTGAATTGCAGTCCCGCCGTTTGCCAGCTTCATCGGGCGACCGTTCTTTGACTTGTGGACGGTGTCCAGCGGAATTCCCAACGCATGAGCAACCGTCGCCCAGACGTCACCAGGTTGATAGCTCTTGGAACTCGAAACCGAGATACCATCCTTATCTGTTTCGCCAATCGCCATTCCACCTTTCAGCCCACCACCACCAATCATCACCGACCAACTGTTAGCCCAGTGATCGCGACCGACATCCTGATTGATGCGTGGTGTACGAGCGAATTCGCCCATCCAGACCAGAACCACATCGTTCAACATACCCCGTTGCTTCAAGTCAGAGGTCAAGGCAGCAATCCCCGCGTCCAGGGCTGGCAGTCGCTGAGTCTTCAACGTCTGGAAGACGTTCGCGTGCAAGTCCCAACCACCGAAGTCAACTTCCACGAAGGGAACACCCGCTTCGACCAGACGACGAGCCATCAACAAGCTGCGTCCAAACTGTCCTCCGCCACCCATCATCCCACCCTGAGCCGGTGCGCCTGAATAAGCGTCGAGAACTTCCTTCTTCTCGTCGTTAATCTTGAAAGCATCCATCTGCTTCGACTTCATCAGGTTGACTGCTTTGACGTAAACGTCTTTGTGAGCCTGACCCGATTCACCGCGCTGTGAATGAATGAAGTTATCTTCGACCGTTCCCAGCATCCGCAGCCGTTGATCTAAACGGTCCAGGCCAAGACCGCCCAAATCAGAATTTTCGATCTGGCCAGTACCATTGACCAGAAATGGCGAGTGTGTCATCCCGAGGAAGCCTGGGCTTGAACCACCTCCGCCGATCGAGATGAAAGCGGGGATCTCAAGGTCTTTTCGCTTCGATCCCACTTCATAGCTGACAACCGAACCAAACGCGGGGTGAACCACGGTTGGGGTTGGAACGTAGGACGTGTGCATGTAATAGCGACCGCGACCGTGATCGGCTTCGCGAGTACTCATTGCGCGAATGACCGACAGGTTGTCCATCACCTGAGCCGTCTTCGGCATGTGCTCGCTGATTTGCAGATCACCCTTGGTGTTGATCGGCTTGAATTCACCACCGTTCTTGGAATCGGGCTTCAAGTCCCAGATGTCGATCGACGGAGGACCGCCACTCATCCACATCAGAATACATGCCATCTGGCGTCGTTTCAGATCAGCCGCATTCGCTTTCACATGGGAAATAAAATCGAGCGCGGGTAGCGTCGCAGCGCCTGCTGCCAGATGTCCCATGAAATGACGCCGAGACATACCCGATGGTGTAACAAGACTCATAACTTGCTCCAATGATTTAGGCCAACACAAGTGGAAGAATTGACTGCCTGCGGCTGTCAGTGATTGATAATAAACTCGTTTGAATTCAATAATGCCCAGAACAAATCCTGATAGACCGTCAGTGGATCGTGACTGTTATTCAGGAATTTTTGAGCAGCACCCAGTTCGGGCCTCGTTGGCATCCGACCCAATGCCGTCATGTAAAGTCGCTGAATCTTCTGATTCTCGCTACCCTTGCCCGTCAATAGCTCATGCAGGTGACTTCCCGCTTTGACGCTGACCGCGTCCTGAACCAGCGGACCATTCATCATCATCAGGGCCTGTGGAATCGTCCCGTCGAAGGAACTCGATTCACCGCCGTCGTCGGTACCGAATGTCTGGACGAACTTCTGCAGCCATGTATGACGCTGAGCTTCAGCCTGCTCCCAGCCCGATCGGCCCGATTTATGAGCATTCGTGGCAATGATTAGTGAGTCATACAATTGCTCGGCAGTCATCGGTTTGACGTAGACATGAGTGAACAATGCCGCTTCACCGATGGCGGGATTATCTCGAGCGTTTTTCTTCGTCGTGCGACTGGTCAGATTGTACGGCTCGCTGTTGGCAATCCATCGCATGGCCTGCTTGCAGTCATATCCGCTCTTCACGAATTCTTCGCCGAGACGATCAAACAGGGCCGGATGTGTCACAGGGATATGAGTACTGATATCGTCGATCGGATTGGTGAACCCGAATCCGAAAAAATGAGCCCATAAGCGATTGATATAGGCCACGGCGATCATCGGTCGTTCGCCAGCCGTCATCAAACGAGCCAGCTCTTTGCGACGATCGGTCGACTCGTCAGGATTGACTTCGGTTCCGAAATAGGCGGGATACGCAACCTTCATCAGACCACTTCGTTTTTCAAAGTAGACAGGTCCCGAGAAATTCCTTTCGACGATTTCCGAATAGTCGTCCACCATTCGACCGGTTTTTTGATCAAACCGGCGATGGTCAACCTTGGCCGTCTGTCGAAAGAAACTGTTGAACTGCCAGAACTGATCCTGCTTCCAGTCATTGAACGGATGGTCGTGACATTGAGTGCATTGAACCTGCATCCCCATGAACAGCCGGGTCGTCTTGGCGGTCATCTGTGCGCCGTCGTCGTGATCCTGCATCTGAGCGAGCAGAAAATTGGTCGCACCGTTTTCTTCGTAATGACCTTCAGCCGTCACGAGATCTGAAACAACGTCTTTCCAGGGACGATTCTTGCCGAACGCCTCACGGAAGAATTTCTGCATCCCTTCGCGACTGACGCGACGAGGCGTCTGCTGTCCAATGCACAGATTGGTCCAGATCGTGGTCCAGTTGCGAGCGTAACCAGGGTCGTCAAGCAACCGTTCGATCAGTTTCGTCCGCTTGGCTTTATCTTTGTCAGCCAGAAATTTTTCGACGTCTTCCACGGTCGGAATATGACCGACAATGTCGAGATACACTCGACGCATCCATTCGGCGTCATCGGCAACTGGAGAAGGCTCAACTTCGTTGTCCTTCCAGGTCTGGCGAATCTGATTATTGATTTCCTGGATAATGACGTCTGATGAACCGGTGGTGAATGATTCACTCGCTCCGGCATTCACAACAGGCAGAGCCATCGTCGCAGCGACGACTAACGAGGTAATTCCCCCGGAAGAAATCGCCTGCCGACAAAACCGGGTCTGTAAACCCAGCCAGCCAGTGAAATTCATTGTTGTCATTCCGAGAACCATGGCCTGCCACTCCTGTACAACTCGAGAGTCGAAGAAGATCCCGTTCGCAACTCGTTTTTCGATCGAAAAAGCCAAGTTGAGAAGTATCCCCTGAAATATTAACAACATCCAGCGAAAAAAAGTTCGTTGCGGAAGTTTCGAAAGTTTATCGGATTCTTTCCGAAAACGACGTAAGTAAATTTCATTTATGTAGTTACGTGTTTCATTCTTGTAAAGAAACGCGTTTGGATTAAGGGATGGGCCGTCCGCCGGTTGGTTCCAGCGTATTCCCGCGAGCGTGCTCAGCCCGTTCGCCCCTAATTCTCAAACGAATCATCCGTCGACGAGTTTAAGAATTTCAACCCAAATCTGATTGACATTGAGTTTCGTGGCCCACATCGTGACATCATCTCGATCAATCAAATGCTCGCTGACCTGAAGCATTCCAACGATATCACGAATGTGTTTCTCCGATTGTCCTTCGGCATAGTAAAGCAGTTTTCCGATAATCACGTCTTCAGGTGCTGCCGTGTATCCCCATTGGTCGGGAAAAAGTTGCACGCGCTTGCGCCGCGTCAGTTGGTGCCGGCCCCATTCATTGTTGCGGGACACCATGAAATCGATTATCAACCCTGGCTTCGGCTGAATCACATTGAATTGACCTCGTCGACGAACGGCGTCCTCGGCCGCCGGGATGCTCACGTAATACTCTGGATCAGGAAACCCTACGCAAAGTGCGGGTACGGTCACAAGGTCTAGATCAACAACAATGTCGATATCGAGAGTAAATCGTGATTCGCCGTACGCCATACTGGCCATCGACCCAACAAGCATGTACTTAACGTTAAGACGTTCCAGCAAGTCTGTCGCATAAAGTACGAGTTCAGATTGTCCCACTCAGAAATCTCCCGGCGATCGCCTTGTCAACATCTTCGTCAGTCCATTCCGGGTGTAACGTCCGAAAATGACCAGCGAGCCGCAGTCGAACAAGACGATGACTGTCAAATGCCATTTCCAATCGCTCGGCAGGGGTCTTCGACTTCATCAGGGCAATCACGTCGGGATCAGGAATCTCAACGTGTCGTGGATAGAGAGTTTGATTTTTTGGTCGCGACATGGAAGGTGGAACCGATTGAACTTGGCGAAGTCGCCAACGTCTCTAATCGGCTGACGGCATTTCGGAAACAAAAATCTTAATCGAGCATAACTGCGAAACGCATGTAAGTCACTCCTGCTTTCCGGCAGATGAAAGACAAGTCGATCCGACAGACAATTCCTCCTGGACCGCTCGTATCGAAGAGAATTCAGACAAATACTGCATTTCTAAAATGGGATCTCAATGAGACCGACTGTTACAGTGAATACTTTATCGAGGTACAGACCACCTTGATCAATGGTTCGAACACGAATTGAATAGAGTGATTTGGACCAGAAATTGGGTTTTGCACTAATAGTTAGACTTCCGTTAGCGCTTATCGTGAAACTTGAGTTATCCTGGCCGCCGTCACCGGGCACGAGTGCGTAAGTGAAGGAGTTGGCAAGGTCTGCATCAGTTGTCGAAAAGCTGCCGACAAATGTTCCCGCCGGCGACCCATCCAAAACACCTGCATTCGAGATTTGAATGTCCTTCGGCCTGCGATTGTCGATCGACTGTGGTAATTCGATAGAGGACGCTTCTTTGAGATCATCTGTCTTGGTTCCCACTAGACTGTTTGCTGCGCTGATCATTCCATGAACACCCGTCGTACCGCTGCCGAACGTCAGAGACCCCGCACTGGCAACAGACGCGTTCGTCCAGAGGTTGTCGATCACCAGATAGTTTCCGGTACTGAGAACTCGGACACCAGAAAGCAGATCGTTGGCGGAACTCCCTACAAGACTGATCGAGGGGCCAATCAGGCCTCTTGTGCCGGTTTTTCCGTCGATAAAGGTAATCGCACCTGCATTCGATGCTGCCAAGACCAACGGAAATCAAAAACCATTTGTGGGACTCAAGTCAATCTGAGGACTGGGATGAGTACATTCCAAATGTTAAGAAAGTATTTCCGCTTTTCTGTTGACTGACGATAAATAGTCTTGTAGGATTATGTCGTTGTGTTGATTATTGATCTTGAGCCGTCGTGTTTAGTTTATTTCTCCGATTCGAGGGAAGGTTAAACGAAGCGATTCGTCGATGAACGTCCGTACGAAATTCGCCAGGTAAGAATCCGAGGGCTCACATCCTCGGGTCGTTTGGAAGGAATGATGGAAGTCGATGGAACTCGCGCGAAGTCAGGTGAAGTCGCGCGAACTCGGGTGAACTTTTTTACGAAGGAAGCACGAGGAGTGGTCGACAAAAGCCTATGAATTACGAGGAATAGTCGAAGTCGCGCGAACTTCGACACCAAATTCTTCGCGGGCCGGATTATGGCAGAACAGAAAAGATGGCTCGGGTGGGACCTCGCGCTCCTTAAGATGAAGCAAGAACGGGTGAAGTTGGCAAAGTTGGCCAACTTCAAACCTGCAAAAAGCGCCTATGAAAATAGGAACTTGGCCAACTTCTTTGTGACGGTTTGGTGGGACTTCGAAGACTTGTCCCACCCTAAGCTGACTTTGAGAACGCAACGTGGTGCTATGTCGCGCAACTTTTCGAAAATTTAATACAGAGTGAGTTTCACCACGGATAGCACTGATCTGCACGGATAAGAGACGACAGGAAATTTGTCATCGACTTTTTGCATTTTTCAGTGCTCATCCGAGTAATCCGTGGTTAAGAATCCTAAATCGAATTCGATGTAACCCGTAGAAGACACAAGACGGCTTGGGATTTAACCCGGCTCGCCCGACGATTAGACCAAAACGGATCGCGAAAACACGAAATTATTCGAAGTCGATCGAACTGTGACAAAGTCGAACAAACTCGAACACCCCCAAAAAAACACGAAAACAATCGCGAAAACCCTATGAAATACGAGGAATGATCGAAGTCGCTCGAACTCGAACAAACTTTGACACGGAATTTCTCGTTGGCCTGTTGACAGCAGGACTGAAGAGAACGAAGAGTCCGGGAGCGGGCCGAAGCGGCTGAGAGTAGTTATGAGTGCGTTGAGAGCCGCTGCAAGCGGTTTGCCAGGAGCTTCCGCTCCATGAACCCGAGTAACCGTTTTGA
>JBAXBD010000039.1:0-18034 GCA_037142165.1 Schlesneria sp.
GATTTCTCTTCTCTTTGCCTTTAAGATTGGGTTGCGGGCGAAGACCGCGCTGGGTGTTTCGTGGTAAATATCCCCTGTCCTTTTCTTTGACGTTTTACCTGGCATATTGTTTCATCGAAAAGTCGAGACTGAATGCGGTGAGCTGCATGACCGAGACGCCGCCTCGAAGACTTTCCCAGTAGGCTCGTTTGATCTTTCCGTCGGGTCTCAACAGGATTCCCATCCCTAATTGACGCAGCCGTTCGTCGTTGCGGATTCGATCTTCCAGGCGTTTCGTATCCAATCCCGTTCCATCGGGTGTCACCAGATTCAATTCGGCCGCTACGGATTGCAGATCGAGTTCTTCCAGAACATACAGACGAGCCACTTCACTCACCGGTTCGGCAAATTCCTGAATGTCTCGATTCGAATCCTGACCGACACTCAAGAAACTCTTCGTGGCTCGTTCCGCCGCGCGATTGAAAAGATCCGCATCTGCATTCACTTCGGCCAGGAAATCCTCCTTTTTGGGATGCAATCGTTCGACCTGACGCCGGGCCTCGTTGAAGACCAGCGCGAAGTCGCGTATCTCATCGCTCGGCGGATTGATCATCCCCTGTTTGTGACAGGCGAAACAGGAAACACCGGTGACGATGGCGGGTGAACCAGACGTCTTCAGTGCGTCACTGACGACATCGATCGGTCCGGCATCAATTCGTTCTTCTTTCCCGTTCACCAGGAGGTATGCCTGAAGACCATTCGGAAGATTGAAGATGATCTCGCCACCGTCATGATCGAAGGCTTGTTTGATGAAGGGATTGCCCGGATAGGCGGGACCTAACGGAAATTGAGCGAGGATCGAACGCCGATTATCCGCTTTGAAATCATAACTCTTCCAATAGGCCCCAAATCGAGTTGAATGTCGTTCGATTAATCGATTTTGTTCGGAAACTCCACTGGGTGTGAAACCCGAACGAGCCACCTTTGCGTCACCCTGCTCAATATCCGAAATCACATCGACACCAAGATAGCGCTCCAGATCACCGGCGGTCATGTGTTTAGGATTTGCCGGCTGATTGAAATCATCAGGTCGAACCTTCACGTCGGGCAAAAAAAGATCAAACAGAATCGTGTGATACAGCGGCGGACGAGTTGCCGTGGCAACGAACCAGTCACCCCGGACGAGATAGAACGATTCGTGGTTTAACAAGTTGCTGATCTCTTTATCCAAGTCCATCAGCGTGCGATCATTCAGGTTTTCGAAACCAATCCCGAACGGGTAATGCGATCGAACCGCTTTCCACTGGTCGTCATCCCAACCGATCTGTCGCAGATCGACGACGAAAATCGTGTTGCCTGTCCCTTCGACGGGCTGGGGAATCGCCATCTCCCGTTCCCATGACAAACTATTCAACGCCTTGGAAAGACCGGCCCGGGCCAGTGCCAGCGTTTCGTCAGAAACTTCGGGGTTGTTGTGCATCTCGATAAACGAGAAATAGCGTGGCCGGGATTGAGGTTGAGCTTCCCGTATCTTTTTTGAATGCTTTTGAATGGCTTCCAGCGATGCTTGTATTGTGATCGGTGTGCGTCCCCTGGCCTGAGGGAACCTGGGCGCACCGGCATCGATCCATTGGGCGACAAGTTTCGTGTCATCCGCCACCATTTTTGAGAGCTGTGGTTGCGAGGATGGCGGCATGGTCCCCTTGGCGGCTTTCTTCCAGAGCATCGATTCCTGCGATTTGCCCGGTTTGATCACATCCGTATCAATCATGGATTGCGGATCACGGACATCGAAGCTGGCATTGGATGCAGAACCTTCGCCGCGATGGCATTGCACGCAGGACCGCCGTAACGCTCGTCCCGCCTGAATTGCCAACTCTTCGAGCCTGGCCGGATCGGGCTTTTCATCCTCGGCCATCATCACGGCACAGGACGCCAGCAGAATCAAGATGGACAAAATACGTTTCATGCAGAACATCCTTTCAGCGAGCGTAGAATCTTGCTCTTTCATACTCAGCAGGGGATCAAAAAACTATGGATCAACCCGTACCGTGAGTAAACGGACCGCGGGGGAATTCCTTCCGCAGGAATCAAAAATTCACGTTTTTTTCACGGAGCGTTACGCCCGCGACCCGTTGGAAATGAATTTCTCGCAGCCATAGCTGTTCACTAATTCTGGGGGACAGACCCATTTTCACGGGCAAACCATGAATCAGAACGTGGACTCCTCAATCGAGGTCATCGTTTTTCGCCATGAAAATGCGTCACTCCCCGGCGCGTGAACGGTTATCTTGCGGCCAATGTCAAACGGATTCGCTCCTTCTTGCCGTCCCGTTTGAACGCCCTGAAGTTGAGAAAGCGATGTGTCACCATGCCCAGACTCAGCACAGAACATTATGGATGCTTGATGTTCAGTATGATTTATTAATAAATAATCTCAGCAGCCTGATCGACAATCTCATTGTTGCAAGCTGATTGTTTTCGTGATTACTAATAAACGTTTCAATTTTAGAATGATGTGTAAGAGCGGTTTGCGGGAAACAATCCGTCAAAATATAACACGCTCGAACTCTATCTTTAGCAGCCTGAGTTGTGTCTGTGATGATGTCAATCAGTTGCTGGGAATAATTTGGAAGACGACAGTTTAAAACACCAGCTATGCTCAGTAAACCCAGGTCACAAGACGATAGTTTAAGTCCTGCGTTACCGTATTGGCTTTCGATATGATCTTTGAGCCAGGCAAGCTTTGGTATCATTTTCCGACATAGTGAAGTAATAAGTATTTTTAATGTTGTAGGAGTATTCTCATCTTGAATCAGTTGAATGAATACGCTTCTTGTCGAGTCGCGATTAAACTCCGCGTCCAAATCGTACAATGTCAATAATGCCGCTCGACGAAGTTCGTCATCGTTTGAATTGTCGATCACAATCGCACAAACATCATCGTAAGATTCACGATCAATGGTCTCGCCTATCACTTTTAATGCCCATGCCTTTATCTGAGGCCCTGCCTCAGTTGAAGTTAATAATTTGCGAATTCTCTCACAACTCGCCTTGGACTCGCGATCTTTCCACAACTGTTCCGCGAATCGAAGTGCCGCGGACTTGTCCTCGAACGCGCCAGCCAGTTGCTTCTGAAAGCAGACTTGCGTCATGAATCCAAACTCCGGACCCGGCGGCAGGCCGAGCGAGAGCAAGTCCTGCGAGGTGACAAATGGTGCGGATTGTTCAGGACGTTTCGGAAACAGGTCACCGATCTCTGCACCTAGCAGCAGAAATCCTGGAATCCGAGGCGCTGGCACGATGGCCGCAGCCTCACGCGATTGCTGACGAAACTCGTTCCTCAGTTCGATCAATAATTGTCCCAGCACGTTCTGGCCGCGTACCGTCAGACCGTCGATTGGAAACGCCCCCCAGAATGGATCATGCCGCGAATACTCCACGATCGGCCGGCTTCCCGTGGAATCAAGCAGCTTACCGAATGTTTCCAGATGCTGAGCCAATTTGACTCGCAGCGCCCAGCGCATGACATCGACCCGAATGTCGGTCCAGTCGGTGCGCGTCCATGCATTGAATTCCCGAGCCACTCGTTTGGCGAACATCGGAGTATGGGTTTCGAGCACAAGTTGCTGGACTTCAGGATGCTCAGAGAACCGTGCCACCTGATAGAGATGCTCAGACGAACGAATCCGCAGACCGAACACTCGCAATGGATACGCCACAGACATGTTGGAGAACCCACCGAACTCATCGTCCGGTCGTCGAAAACTGGCGACCCGACTGAGGTCGTATGCGTGCTGTTCCAGATCAAGTGCGAACGGTTCGGGCCACATTATATAAATCCTTGTTTTCAGCAGCGATAAAATCCGCCAGACTGAACAATGTCAACCTGGCGGATTTGAAATTCTCAAGAAACAGACAACGCCTCATTCCCGTGGTGGAGCGGGTGCTGGAGCCGGGTCCGATGTCGGCGGGACTTCCAGTCCGCCAGTCACCGCCGGAACTCGTGCGCTGACCTTGCGGACGGCGCGGGGGATGACGGCGACGGGTTCGAGTACCTCGACATCCTGAGTTGGTGTTAACTTGACCTTGGTTGAGCGAGCCACAAGTCCGTCAGACTTGGTGACATCGATCGTCGCCTCGGTGGCTTCCAGAAGCCCCAAGTCGGGAAGCGCGAAGACGGCATAGCTGGGGTTCCACTCTTCGATCTTGCATTCCATGACCAGTTTGCCGACGTTCAGGAAGACGTGCCCGGTCTGATTACCCAGGAAATTCACCTTGATCCGCATGGATGATCCGGCGGGAACCTCGGGCAAGGTGGGCTTGGCTGCACTGACGACCACGGCTGTGATCGAAGTCTGAGAAACAACCGTCGTCTGAACCGGCGGAGCGGGCTGTGTCACGACGGTGTAGGAAGCGGGCTGATAATAGGCAGCAGGCTGGTAATAGGTGACTCGTTTGTCACAAGCGTGAGCGTTGTCGTTCACCCCCACGACCGAACCAGCCAAAACAGTCACAGACATCACTCGAATGATGAACTTCTTCACGGGACAGTCTCCTGAAACAGAATCACTTACAGCAACAACCGACGAAGCACCCTGCTGAGCCGATTAGTTTGCCTTCTGCCCAGGAAAACGAAGTTGAAACGGAAATCTTCCCGAATTCTGAAAAGTTTTTTCGGGAAGAAATTCGACGGAACTCCGTTTTCCTCGTGTTTGCGGATTGAAAACACAAGTTGGGGAGAGAGAACGGGTGGGTTCATCAAGCTTTTGAACATTTCTGGTCGGCTTGAGAGAGGGCCTGGATGGCGGTAGCTTTACCTTATGAGCACGGCATCCGAATCCAATGAGATCGCAAAGACCAGCACCGAACTGGCGTGGGATTTGTCCGCGCATTATCAGGAGCATGCTCGGTCGGTATTGGCTTTCTTGATGGCTCGACTGAATCGAGAGGATGCGAACGATGTCTCGCAATCGGTATGGTGCAAGGCTCATCAAAACATCGAGCAGTTCGACGGAAAGCATTTTCGAGGGTGGATCTTTTCGATCGCTCGCACGTTGCTGATCGACCATCAGCGCAAAAACAAACGCAAACTACAAACGATCATCGACACAGACGAGTTTTGTGATCCAGAGGGTGAGAAAGAGGAAATGGCAAACCGATTGGAGGATCACCGACAGGCGATGCGAGACTGTCTGGAGAAACTCGATCCAGCGTTTCTGGCGGTCGTACAGGCTCGGTTAGCTGACGAAAGTTATGCCGAAATGGCTTCACGAACCGGGATTACTCAGAATACGTTGATGAGTCGCTATGGCCGGGCGAAAACGCAACTGCGGGAATGTGTTGAAAGGACGCTGTCATGAAGTTGCCAGCACTCGACATGCCCGACGATCCGCAACTCATTCCCGGTTGGCTGGAACGTCATTTGATGGGCGTCGAGTTGGGTGAACTGGTTGCCGAGTTAGAGGCTGTGCATGGTCCTGCCGAATCGCCGACAACCCTCGACAAGGTTTGTGGTAAAGAATTTTCTCAAATTCTCGAGCACGGTCTTTCTGTACTTTCGCGAGAGCAAGTGCACTGTCTGTTGAAACAACCCGACTTATTGTTGGAACTGCAAGAGCAGGTATTGATCCACGACGGGAGTTATTGGACGTCAATTCCCGTCGAACCAGAACTCGTCACCGCCGTGCAACAAGGCTGGCAGAGACTCAGTTCGGAACTTGGTCTGTCGGCTGACATATTACCCGTTCCTGGCAGACAATCGTCGCATGATATTGCAGGCACAACAGTGCAGCATTCGTCGACGAACTTCTTTCTTCACGGACGGCGAATGGCAGCCACAGTTGCTGCGGTCCTGTTAGTCTCGATCGGATTGTGGATGTTTCAAAAGCCGCATCAACAGTCGCTCGCCTGGGGATGGAACCGTCCAGGGACGTTTGTGGCCGATGTTGATGCAGAAAAGTATCTCGACCGACTCGCCGAACGCGCTGATGAATGGCGTCAACGTCCGCACGACACGCCCGATCAATTGCGAAACGACCTCAAAGACGTCCGTAATGCCTGTCTGACGCTGCTCGACGCGAATCATGATCCGCTGCCACTGGTACAAAGTGACGAGCTCAAGAAACGCTGCCGTAAGTGGCTCGGCAAGATCAACGATCACCTTGCCGCTCTTGATCAGGGGGACAATCTACTTGAGGTACGTCAGCAAGCCGACGACACTATGGACAAACTCGTTACCGCGATCCGAAATCGATTCCCCGTTTGACGAATCAAATTCATGTCCGCCAGGAAAGTGGTTCCGGACTCACTCCGTTCTCTTTGCGCTGGCAAAGCGATGACGTAGCCAAGTGTCTAATCCTGACCCTATATTGACGTGATAAACGACTTCAGAAAACACTCGACCCGAATGGTTTGTCCCGTTCTAGAAAAGGGCAGTGTCCCGAAAACCAAGAACGACGCGCGACGTCGGTTTGGTTTTCCGTTCTTTGATGAAATAACTCGCTGAACAAAGAATAGGGTCATTATGAATTTCCGTTTGCCAATTCTGGTCATCACGACCCTGGCCTCGATCGCTATATCACCCGATATCAATGCTCAAATCCTCGACAAACAGAGATTGCTCAGCGAGCAGACCTTTTGGGATAATCGTGACTGGAACTGGTATGCCGAGCATATTCCGTTCTTTGAATGCCCTGATCCCGAGATCACGACTACCTATTACTACCGCTGGGAATTGCTGACAAAGCATCTGACGTACGGCTCACCCAATAGCGGTTATTCGTTTACCGAGTTTATTGATCGGCCGTTCTGGTCCGGGGCTTATGGAGCGATCAGTTGTCCTGCTGGTCATCAGATTTATGAAGCTCGCTGGTTGCGCAAGCCGCAAATCGGACGCGACTATGCTCGTTACTGGTTCCGCACGCCGGGTGCTCAACCGCGAAATTACAGTACCTGGCTGGCTGATGCCATCATGGCCTTTGGTGCGGTCCATCAGGATGACAAGTTTTTGATCGACTTGTTGCCAGATCTGATCAGGAACTACGAAGGCTGGGAAGAACGTCATTTCGTTAAGGAGGTCGGTTTGTTCTGGCAAACCGGCCACGATGACGGGATGGAATTCAACATCAACAGTCGTCAGACACAGGATATCTTGCGAGGGGCACCCAGTTATCGTCCCTCGTTTAATGCGTACATGTGGGCCGATGCAGTGGCCATTGCGCAGATTGCACGTCTCGCCGGTTTAGAAAACGTTCAACTGTTCTATCAGCAGAAAGCAGCCAGACTCAAAAGTAATATGGAAAAACTGCTCTGGGACGAACGCCGAAAATTCTTTTTCCCGGTTTACAAAAACGACGAGGAACGAAACGGCCACAAGATCAAGGCACTCTCCAAGACCTACGAGACTGGCCAGTTCGCAGGCGATGTGCATGGTCGTGAGTTAATTGGATATGTCCCTTGGCAATTCAATATGCTCGATGAAAACAAAGGCTACGAAGCGGCCTGGAAACCGCTTATGGACCGAGATGGCTTCTATGCCGACTTTGGACCAACGACTGTGGAACGGCATGACCCGATGTTCCTGCTGCAAAAATCTTGTTGCTGGTGGAGTGGTCAGTCGTGGCCGTATGCGACCACACAAACACTGAAAGCGATGGCAAATGTCCTGCAGAGTGGTCGGCAGTCGGACCTCTCGCACTTGGACTACGTGAAACTACTACAGATTTATGCCCGTTCGCATCGCAAGAACGGAAAGCCGTATCTGGCGGAAGCGTTACATCCCGATACCGGTTCGTTTGAAGGTCACGATGGATACAACCACAGCGAACACTATTTTCATTCGGGATTCTGCGACCTTGTCATTACCGGATTGGTGGGACTGAAGCCTGTAACCCCCGAGAGTGACATCAATCTCGCCGAGGCAGCGAGTTTTGAGGTCGAGCCACTGGCACCGCTATTATGGGACTGGTTCGCACTGGATGACGTCGTCTATCACGGTCGCCGGATCAGTATCGTTTGGGATCGACTGGGGACTCGCTATCGACGTGGGCAGGGATTGATGGTTTTTGCTGACGGAGAAAAACTGACGTCGTCGACGACGCTTGAACCGCTCACGGTCAAGCTGCCGCCATTGTCACGACCGACGCCAGCACCACGCGTAGAAACGACGGTCAACTTTGCAGTGAACAACGACGGGACTTACTATCCGCGAATCGTCGCGTCATATTCGTCGCCGAATACATCCATCAGTCAGTTGAACGACGGCAATTTCTGGTATATGCCGCATCCACCGAATCGGTGGACCTGCGAAGGATCACCCAACGGAAAGGATTCCGTCGTCATCGACTTCGGCACGAAACGGCCTATCCACACGATTAAGCTTTATCCGTTAGATGATGGCGGCGAGAATGACTCGAAGGTGCGAACACCGCAAAAGATCGACCTGGAAGCGTGGATTGGTATCGCATGGCAATCGATCACGTCAAAGACCAATGCGTATGGTAAGCCGCAGAGCCATCGTGCCAATGTCGTTGAGTTCGACGTGATCGAAACAACAAGAGTGCGAGTCACATTGCATCATCCCGATATTGGAAAGTCGGGATTATCGGAGATCGAAGTCTGGGGAGACGTGACTCTTCCGCTTATGCCTCAAGCGCCACCACTGGGCAACCTGGCTTACAACCCGGGACCGAAGAACAACGGTGGTGTATTTCCCAAGGCGAGGGCATCACACACGTCTCGCTTTGACCGGATTGAGACCGCGAATGACGGCATCACAAATTTTCTACCGAATCCCCCAAATCGGTGGACCAGTTACGAATCGAAATCAGCAACTGATTGGCTGGAAATTGACTTCGGCAAAGAAATAGAATTCCGTCGAGTTGAACTGGCCATTTACGACGATCGAGGCGGCGTGCAGGGGCCGACGTCTTACGTCGTACAATATTGGACGGGAACCGATTGGGTTGACGTTGTGAATAGCAAAAGAACTCCTGAACTTCCCCTCGGTGGTCAATGGAATGAAATCCAATTTGATGCCGTTAGGTCAGCCAAGGTTCGGATTGTCTTCACGCACCGTGGTCAGTCTCGTAGTGGTGTTTCCGAAGTTCTGGTCTGGAATGATTGAAGTGGTTGTGCGTTTTTGTAGCGTAAGCTTTCAGCTCGCACTTGATCTTGTGCCGCACGGGCTGAAGCCCATGCTACTAGTCCGCCAACACTTAAATGTGGCGTTGCGTGCCACTGGCGTGCGTCTTCGCTCGCCAGTGCTCTTCGTTTTTACCGGCAATTCGAGTCGAAGCCACTGGCGGCACAAAGCTGCCGCCAGTGGCACCTACAATTCTAGCTGTGGTGAGGTACTACGCTTACGCCTGTGGACGCGCTGAGACAACTGCTTCGCGCATGGCCTCAAGAGCCTTGTTGACGGCGGTCAAAAATGGGGCTGGAAGGGTGGCTCCGGCGGCGAGTCGATGTCCGCCCCCCGCAAACTTTTC
Source organism: Schlesneria sp. (assembly GCA_037142165.1). Classification (GTDB taxonomy): domain Bacteria; phylum Planctomycetota; class Planctomycetia; order Planctomycetales; family Planctomycetaceae; genus Schlesneria. The sequence goes on from JBAXBD010000039.1 coordinate 9,471, forward strand.
GGCGACGGCGGCAACGTTCAAAGTTTCCAGACGACTTCGGAAACTGACTTTGACCTGATGATTCTGTTGTTCGATGGCGATGAACGCCGCCTTGGTCCCTAAGACCTTCAGGCATTCATTGACCAGATCCTCGGTGTCGGCCGGAACCGCTCCGACCTCGATAAATTCCTTCCATTCGATCGTCGTATAAGCGAGTTCGCCATCACAATCGAGCTTCATTCGACCAAGTGCCCGGCCGACGAGATGCATTTTGGCCAGCGTCCCCTGTTCGTAAAGCTCCCGATAGATCGTCGGAGGTGACGCTCCGCATTCCACTAAACGTCCAGCAATTCGAAACGTTTCAGCAGAAACAGCGGCAAAACGAAACCAACCTGTGTCCGTTGCAATCGCTGCGAATAACGCGGTTGCGGCATGGGGCGTTAAGGCAACCCCCAACGCCTCCGAAAGCTTGAAGATGAGCGACCCGGTTGCTTCGCTGGTAGTATCTTTGAACTCAATCGCGCCGAGGTCGTCCGAACTGACGTGATGGTCGATGACGACTCGTTTGGCCGACGAATCTCTCATGATCTTGCCGACATCGGATAACTGATTCCACGAACTTGTATCGACAACAATATGGACTTCAGCCTTCGACACGTCTTCCGGCTTGGCGACGGCTCCGAGTTGCTGAGCCTGACGCGTCGGATCGAGAAAATAGAGGTTTGCAGGTGTCGCCGAAGTATTGACGATCTGGACTGTTTTCCCGAGTGACTGAAGAATATAGGCAAGTCCAATTTCTGAGCCGATGGCGTCGGCATCAGGCCTGACATGGCTGGAAATGACAAACCGCTGGTGTGTTTGAATGATTTGCCGCAGTGGTTCCCAGTTGATGTCCATTCTTATATCGTAAGTTTTCAGAAGTCTAGTTGGCAAGCGGACAGATGACTTCCGTCAATTCCAGTGTGGCATTTTGTCACCTCTGTTTCGTATGATCGTGGCCACGATCAACTCATTTCCATTATGGTCGGTGGTCGGAAGAAACTTATCGGGACTGTCCTTCGATCAACGTCATTACTCGTGTTGGGGCCTGTTTTTACACATGATCTGTATTTCTGTGACTCCGGAATCGCGTCAACTCGCGAAGGTTGACATCTACAACGCCGCCAATCAATGTGACCTTGTCGAAGTTTGTCTCGACCGACTTCACAAGGAACCTGACGTCAAAGATATGATCTCGGGTTCCAAGAAACCGATTTTGATTTCATGCCGACCTCCGCATGAAGGTGGCAACTTCGACGGGACTGAGGATGAACGCATCGCCTTGTTGCGTCAGGCAATCATCGCAGGTCCGGATTATGTCGAGTTGGACCCCGCTACGGCGATGAAGATCCCACGCTTCGGAAAGACGCAACGCGTCATCAGCTTCGCCAGTATGACCCGTCCGCTCCAGGACGTGGAAGAAGCGTTTGAAGAAGCAACCCGGTGCAAGGCCGACGTCGTCAAGTTCACCTGGCCCACCGAGACGCTGGAAACGGCATGGCCATTATTGGCCGTTGTCAGCCAGAAACGGATGCTACCAGTCGTCGGACTTGGACTTGGTCGCAGCGGACTGACGTTCTCGTTACTTGGTCGCAAGTACGGTTCACCGTGGATTTACGCAGCGCTCGAAAAAGGGATGGAAGCGTTTCCCGGTCAGCCGACTGTCGGTGAGCTGGACGATGTCTATCGCTGGCGGCAAGTCGATTCCAAGACTCGTTTTATCGGAGTCGTTGGAGAGGGAGTCGTCGAACAGGCCGTCTCGAAGATTCTTAACGCTGCGTTTGACATCAAGGGAATGAATACGCGCTGTTTGCCTCTAGACTTCAAGTCACTGGATCAACTTCCCAAAATGCTCGACATTTTGAAAGTTCCCGCCATCATTGCGACGTCTGACGCCGGACATCGAGTGATGGGCCTTGCGTCGACCGGTGATGACATTGCCAAAGCGTCTCAATACACAGACGTTGTGATCAAGACGGCCGAAGGCTGGCAGGCACACAACCTTGTCTGGAAGTCAGCCCTTCGATCGCTCGAAGAAAAGCTTGGAAAGCAATCAAGCGAAGATCGCCCGCTCGATAAGCGCAATACCATGATCATCGGATCGAATGGTCTGGCGATCTCAGTCGCACACGGAGTCAAACGGCGCAACGGGCTGGTCAGTATCTGTTCGGGCAATGAAGTGGAAGCTCAAAAAATCGCTGCGTCGTGCGATCTGAGGTATGTGCCAGTCGCAAAGCTGTATGACACGCTCGTCGATGTGGTCGTACTGACAACGAATACTCTGGACTACGGGTCGAAAAAAACGACTCTCAATCCGTCGTTGCTTCGGCAAGGGATGACGTTCATGGATCTGAGCGAACTTCCGGGCGAATCGTTTTTTACTCAGCAAGCCCGCGAACGGGGTTGCAAGGTCGTCGAACCTGCCGAGGTGTTTGTCGGCTACATCAGTGCCCTGTTTAAGTCATTGACCGGCCACGATCTGCCACCGGATGCGATCGCACAAGGTTTGCTGGAATAAAAAGCGGGACGCAACCTGGCTATTTCGCGGTGACTTGAAGTTTCACAAACCTGGTTTTTGCTCCGTCTTTCAAGACGACGGGAATCTTCCAATGGCTCGTGGCAACTTTACAGACGCCGCCGTTTCCTTCGCGGCAATATCCGTACGTGAGGGAGAGTATCAAAGTCGCCTGGCCGGTTTTCTTTTCGGTCGAAATCGAAAGCTTGGTCGTTGTCCCTTCAGAGGCAGATTCTTGCTTGGCGTCAAGCTGATCCGCCGGGATCAACGTCTGTTCTCCATCGGCTTTCAGCGTATAAGTGACGGGCAACAGTGGATTTAACTTGTAGCCTTGTGGAAGTGAGAAATCGACTTGAATGTCGATCGCTGACGCAGCCGACAATTCTTGCAGATTGACGTCCGTTGTTTTCGTATTTGAAACCGAGGGAACAGTCGGGGGAGCATCTGCAGGACGAGGCGATGTTAGTCCGGCGATGACAAGTTCATTTGCCTTCTTCGTCACCAGATCGATGACCACGATTCGATTGTTGTTGGTGTCAGCGACATACATCTTACCACCAGCAATCGCCAGGCCCGCAGGCTCAGCAAGCTGTAATGGTTCAAGTTCGGTTCCCGCTTTTCCCGTCCCAATCCATGTGGAAACGGCACGAGTCTTGACGTCGACTTGTTTGATTTTGTGATTGTAGCTGTCGGCGATGAAGAGAGTCCCGTTATGAATGGCCAGCCCCAGCGGATGCTGGAACCGGGCATCGTCACCAGAATCATCGACATCACCAAATTCGAACAGGCTGCGGCCTCGTGGAAGATCGTGAGTTCCTGCGATCGTCGTCACGTCACCTTCGGGCTTGAGCAGATCGTTCTTGGGGTCAGTCGAAATCTTGCGAATGGCCGAGCCTTCACTGTCGACGACATAGAGTGATTGGCCATCGTTGACCAGACCCGATGGCTGGGCGAGAGCCGCTTTATCAAGTGATCCGTTGGTGATGTCTTCACGCCCTGAACCGGCGTATTGCATGATTGAATTTGATCCCAGTTTATGAGCCCAGATCTGATGGGGACCTGCCATCGCAACATAGAGCACGCCATCAACGACCGTCAGATCCCACGGACTGTTCAATGCGGTTTCCAGCAATGGCCCACCGGGAGTTCGCGTGCGGTTCTGTTCTCCGATCCCGGCGAGAGTCGAAACGGTCTTCTTTTCGAGATCGACGGTACGGAGCAGATGATTTTCGGTATCGGCGACATACAGCGTTTGACCGACAAGTGTCATCCCCTGGGGATGATCAAATTGCGCTTCGGCATATCCACCATCGTTTCGGCCAATCGCTCCTGTTCCGATCACATCGATCAGTTTGCCGTCCAGCCCACTGATCACCAGACGATTATGATTACTGTCGGAAATAAACAACCGACCGCTCGCTTCGTCGACCAGGATCTTTCCAGGAAACTTGAGCGGCGTCTCCTTTGACTTGTTTCGTTCGAGATCGAATCGGACCGGAGTTTCGTCCAGCGTTCCCTTTGACTTGTGATACGCGATCAACCGGTCAATGACTTTTTCGAGCAGTTCACGGTTACCTTCCCCCGAGACGTATCCGCAATACTGACCTTCAGGGTCGAGAACGACGAGCGACGGCCATGAATTCACGCCGAATTTGCGCCAGATAATCATGTCCGCATCATTCACGACGGGATGCTCAATCTCATATCGCAGGATCGCCTTGCGAATGTTGCCGGTTGATTTCTCGTTATCGAACTTGGCGGAGTGGACTCCGATGACAACCAGTTCCTTGGGGTATTTTTTTTCGAGGTAATCGAGATCGGGAAGGACATGCATGCAGTTGATGCAGCAGAAAGTCCAGAAGTCGATCAACACGATCTTGCCGCGCAGATCCTTAACCGAGATCGGTCCTGCTGCATTCAGCCATTCGACACCCCCCTCCAATTCTGGAGCAGGATGCCGATTCGGAAACGGGTTTTCGATTTCTTCCGCCTTCGGGGCTTCGGTCTTTTTTTCCGCTTTTGCATCCTGACCACAGAGGAATGCGGGTGACAGGAAAAAGGTCACGGCCAGCAACAAAACCGGCAACAGAAAAGAATTCAATCGTGACGGGACCAGACTCGACGGGACGAAGTTCATCCGAAGCATCTCCACTCGTGGGTTCACTCGAATCCAGGCAGCAAGAAAACGTGCCGACAATGGAAGCGACTTATCGTACCAGTCGGCGTGACGACTCGCCAATCGTGCTCTGTCGTCACCAGGAGGGCGAGGCTCCCGCCGAGCCGCTAAGCAGGTAAACGGTCGATTCCGGGGTGCCACGGTTTTGGAGTCTTCGACAAGGCCGTGTCTTCACAGTGCAATAACGAGTCCGAAGAGCACGGCCTTACCGAAGACGATAAAACCATGGTACCCTTTTCACAGAGCCGCCAAGTAGTTCGACGCATCGACTTAGCGGCTCGGCAGGAGCCTCGCCCTCCCAAAGAACCTGCGGTTTCTGAACGACAACTAACAGATCAGCATCTGCTCAAAAGGAGGCCAATCGGGTCCGAGTGCCTCACGCTGGAGTCGCGTCAACTGTTCGATCCCGACGGCTGCCAGATCGAGTTGTTTGTTCAGCAGTTCACGAGAAAAAGGCTTTCCTTCGGCAGTTCCCTGGACTTCGATGAATTGGCCCGTGCCGCTCATTACAACATTCAGATCAACTTCTGCGGTACTGTCTTCCTGATAATCAAGATCCAGAACGGGAGTTCCATCGACAACCCCGACGCTGATCGCAGCGATACTTTTGGTGAGAACACAGCGGTCGGCAGGAAGTTCATGTCGGATCGAAGCAATCGCATCGCACAACGCGATAAAGCCACCTGTGATACTCAGGGTTCGCGTTCCACCGTCGGCTTCGAGAACGTCACAATCGATCGCAATCGATCGAGCTCCCAGTGCTTGAAAGTCGACCGCCGCTCGCAAGCTGCGACCGATCAATCGCTGAATCTCGGTCGATCGGCCATCCATTTTATCTCGTTCCCGCCGCTTTCGTGGCGAGGTACTGCCAGGCAACATCGAATATTCGGCACTCAACCAGCCAGTCGCCTTGGCCGGATCAGCGGCAACCTTCCACGGGGGAAGAGTGCTGTCAATACTTGCGGTACATAGAACGGTGGTCCGGCCAGCCTGAATCAGCACACTTCCCGGTGCGGCACCGACAAAGTGTCGTTGAACTCGGATCGGTCTCAAATCGTGCGGCTGTCGCTGATCGTGGCGCATCGGTCTCTCGCTGTGCAGGTCAATTCGGGGATGATTATTTTGGAGATTGAAGATCTATCGCAACCTAATGTAGTTGAGACTGCGAAGAGATGTCGATGAACCACAGATTTTACAAATTAAAAAGTCGCCAGTTGGCGCTCTGAACCACCAGGCGAGTTTTTGGAAGCCTTCGTGTGATCGTGGGTGCGATTTCTGACGCAACTATTCCCCCCTGACGAATGAGTCGTTTTAAAAAGCTCTATTCCAGTTCAAAGCCTGTCAACACGTTCAAAGGGGACTTTCTTCTGGAAAGCCGCCGCAGGCGGTTCGCCAGGAGCTTCCGCTCCAAGAAAACGAGGAACTTTGACACTACTGAGATAGTCAAGTTCCGCAAGCGTAGAATGTCCCCTTTCCTTTTCCATTCCCTCCCGCCAAATTTTCCCATACACTCCTCGCTTTGCCATAACCCCGTATCATTCGGTCTATCGTCCGCCTCGTGGTGTTTTGGCAAGATCAAAATATTTTTCGTCTCTCCAAGATGTTTTGGAACCGACACGCTACTTTTAAGGTCATTGAGGGGCAATGCCCATGGCTGCTTCGACGTCAATTCTTGCGGATAAACTACACGAGTACCCACAACACGATTTGATCGACGGAACCCGCGGAGGAGCCGCTTCGATTCTCGATGACTGCCTGAATAAGTACGGCGGGGTGTTGCAACTTCTGCACCGCTACGCTGGCCGGACATTTTGTACCCCCGGTAAACGCCTCCGCCTTGATGCGCGATCGTACTACCCGGACTACATGAATGGCACCGGTCTCGATGAACTCTGGATGTGTTGTACCGTACCCATCGTGACGGGTGTCATCGATACGCGCACGAAGAAAGCACCGTTTCGTGAAGGAGAAGCGCACGCCCTCACTTCGAATGGGCAAGTCATCTCGCTGCAGGATTTGATCGCCGCCAATCCGAAGGCCGTCATCGGAGACAAGATTACCGCTTTTTCGAAAAAGCTGTTCGGCAACCCGACCTGGCCGATTGTGTCAAAGAAATTCGACAATTTGAATCCGATTCCCGATCACCTTCACTGGTCGAAGTGGGAAGTGTATGACATCAATTCTTTCGACAATCCCGGTGTGAGTGCATCGCATTATCACACCACGGCGATGGGTCTGTACTCGTTCGTGACGAAGGAGCAGTTCCTCGCCTGCATGAAGCGCTGGGGAACGGGCGAATATAACGGGATCCGCCACCTGGCACCGCACGTGATGATGAAAATCGATGACGGTTTTGTAATGCCGAATGGTGTGCTGCACTCACCGACGAACCTTTGCACGCACGAATTGCACGTCACGATGGATGAGCACTTCCTGGCCGAGGACCTGACACTCGACGGACGTATCGGCGCTGCGGATGCGTTTTACGCTTGCCGGGAAGAGGACTATCCCAAAGCCCGTCATGAAGACTGGGATTACCTGGTAGAAAAGTTTGATTTCGCAGCGAACCAGGACCCAGATTTCGTGCAGAAGAATTCTCGTCCGGCGATCACTGCCGAAGAATTTCAAGGCCACGGAGTCGACGCAAAGTGGATCGTTTACGGTGATTTTCTCGGCGATCAGAAGTGCTCGATTCTCCGGCTCAACGTGCAGCCTGGCGCTAAGACGAAGTTTCACCCTGAGTGTCCCGCGCTGTTCCACACGAACCGCGGAAGCGGCCGCCTTGGAAAGCTCGAAGTGCGTTATCACCAAAATATGATTCTCGGCGAGATCTATCCCGAAATCGGATTCATCACTCAGGCAGCGCTTGACAACGGCGGGGTGGAAATCGTGAACACCGGGACTGAACCGCTTGTGTTGACCTTCGACTTCCCGCAGTATGCGCATACCAAAACGCCCGGTGTTGCCCGTGCGAAGTAGTCGGCCAACGTTGGTACTCCGCCTACAGGATTACCGGATTGGTCAGATTACCGGATGCCGAGATACAAACTCAGTCAAACAGCCTTTAATGATTTGTCAAAGAGTTATGACTTCTTTGTTCAATTCAGCAAATCAACTTCTGGTGATGATCCTTGCAAACCGAAGATTGAATCGTGTGATCAATCCTATTAGAACGCTGGCGATGAGTTATCGACTTTCGCTTGCATCTCACAAAAAACATACCATGAGGGATTACCTGGATGTGCGAGATCGTCTCGGTTGTCTTTTTGCTGGCGGCGTCTCTGGCAGGACAGACGCGCGAGGCTGATTACCCGTATGTCACCGCCGAGCCGCAGAAGACCGGATGGCCGCTTACCAACGAAGAGCTAACCTATGTACTGAAGCCAGAGTACGAGCGTCGCCCTGGTTCCGAAGTAATGAAGCATCTCCCTGCGATGTGGCCCGTCATCCCCTCTGCAGGATACTGGACCGGGACCACATGGCTCGATACTCATGCAAAGTTGGCAGAGCACGTCGCGGGCCGCAAGGGTCCCGTCGATGTCCTTCTCGTCGGTGACAGCATCACGCAGCAATGGGGTAGCCCGCTTGATGGCAAGCCGCTTAACGATGCCTGGAAAATGCACCTGGGAGGGTACAGCGCCGTCAATATCGGTATCGGTGGGGACAAGACACAGAATGTGCTCTGGCGGTTGGATCACGGTGGGGTCGAGGGACTTGAACCGAAGTGCATCGTGCTGATGATTGGCAACAACAACATGTTCTTCACGCCAGAGACGGGGATCGAGCCGGCGGCCCGAGGGGTGAAAGCGTGTGGCGACAATCTCCGCAGAAAGTTTCCCATGGTCCCGATCGTGG